>NZ_JBFAAF010000010.1:0-139061 GCF_040639595.1 Micromonospora sp. NPDC023814 | reverse complement strand
GCTCCACGATCGACGGCGTTCCGCACACCCAACCATGATCCAACCCGAACGCCCCAGGTCAAGCCGACCCGCCGACGAGCACCTGACCAGTCACGCGAGGGGTTGCCGGGTGCGGCTGCATGAGGCAGGCATGCCGCGACAGGTAGCGGGCTCTGTCCCTTCCACGTGTTCGGCGAGAATGTCGAAGTGCCTGACCTTGTATGGGACGAAGTCAAGAACTTCTTCGATCCGAACCTGACGGGTTCCTTGCCGGACCTGCGTGTTGAAGATGCCTCGGTCGAGGACTGGCAGGCGCTGTTCGACTTGGTCCAGACGCAGGGTTGGAGGTGGGAGTATTCAGAGGGCGACGTCGTCCTACCGCTTCCGCCAGCAGCCGCCGTGGTGGCGCGCCCCGCTGACGCTGAGACGCCCACGTTGCGCGTGTGGCCTGCCGTTGACGTCCTGGTGATCTTCCGTCTCTATGCGGTGGCTGAGATCGACTTCGACGTAAACCTGCGGGAGTTGCAAGGCCAGGAGCGGCTGGACATCTTGTGTGGGTTTCTTGCAGTGATCGGGCGCAGACTCGGTAAACCGGTCTTGATGGCTCCCGAGAGCGACTACCACCATCCAGTCCTCGGGTTCGACGTAGAAGCAGATGGCGTGGTGCTGCTGGCCGATCCACGGTTGCCCTAGCAACGCCGGGGCCGGGCAGCAGCCCAAGTGGTAGAGGCAGCCGGGAGGCAGCCAGGACCAGCAGCGCGTGGTAAGAGACGACACGAGCTAGTAGAGAAGCCGCGTTCTACAGCGCAAGACGGGACCAAAGGGCACCCAGGGATGCCCGGTACCCGCGTTCACACCGAAGAGGTCGGCGTGGCTGTCGCTGCCAACGTCAGTGCTCCCCCGCCGCTCGGAGGACATGGCCTGGCTCTACGTCAGACCCTGCCACGTCAGGCAGTACGAGGGACGCGGTGCCGCCTCGCGAGTGCAGTTCAACGAAGGCGCGGGTTGTAGCCACGACGTTGCCGTCACACAGCACCTCCACCATGTCGCCTTGGCGCAGCCCGGTCGGACTACAAGACCCGGACACGATCACTGGGCGGCCCGTGACGTTGAAAACCTGGGAGATCACCATCTCGAAGCGCGGTTCCGGCACCAGCCGAGTGTAGGAACGGCTGGGGCGCAGATGGGGCACAAGACAACGTGAACGTCGGCAAACCTGTCGACCAGGCCGATGCAGGTCACGGGATGCCCCATCTAGGTTCCGCTTCAACGTCTGACCATCGTTACCGAGTTGCTACCTCGATTGAAGCGGCTTGGCGGTGCTGGGTTCGCGTCTCTTATCAGTGACGTGCCTGGTCGGTACCGTAGGCGCAGCGGCCGTCGGGCCGTTGCTGCATCCCGCGCTATGAGGAGGTTCGGGATGGACGCGATGCCGGAGCTGACCTTCGGGCAGCGCCTCAAGGTCTACCGCGAACGGTCCGGCAAGACCCGGGCTGTACTCGGTGGGTTGGTCGGCCGTAGCGCGGAGTGGGTGAAGGCGGTGGAGACAGACCGCATCCTGCCGCCGCGCGTGCACATGTTGGACCGGATCGCCCGCGCGCTCAAGGTCGACGTGTCCGCTCTGGTCGGAGAGTTGAGCGAGCGATCGGCCGCCGTGAACGGGCCCGAGCATCCCGCATTGGCCTCTGTCCGCGACGCCGTGAACCGTCTCGTGCTACCAGGTGACGTGCCGCCCGAGTCGCTTAGCCGGATCAGGGAGCGGCTGGCGGCGGCGTGGCGGGCACGGCACCAATCGTCGGACCATCGCACGGTTCTGGGCGCACTGCTGCCGGATCTGCTGCGGGACGCGCACCGCGCCGCGTTGACGTATGAGGGTGTGGAGCGCCGGCAGGCTCAGGCTCTGCTGGCGGAGGCGCTGGGGCTGGCGCAGATGTTTCTGGCCTACCAGCCGGCGGCCGAGCTGCTGTGGCGGGTGGCCGACCGGGCGATGGTGGCCGCACAGGAGTCCGGTGATCCCGAGGCGTTGGCTCGCGCCGGGTGGTTCCTGTGCCAGGTGCACCGGGATGCCGGAGATTGGGATACCGCCCTCTCGGTGACCCTCGACATGGTCTCAGCCCTGAAGGCGTACATGGCCGACGCAGAATCGAACCTCCTTGCGCTCTGGGGTGCGCTGCAGTTCGAGGCCGCCTACGTTGCCGCTCGCGCTGGCGAGGAGGGACGCGCCTGGCGGTACTGGGACCGCGCGGACGAGGTGGCGCGGCGTCTGCCGCAGGACTTCTACCAGCCGCAGACGTCGTTCTCCCAAGTCATCATGGGGGCCCACGCGGTGACCGTGGCCGTTGAGCTGCACAAGCCCGGTGAGGCGGCGCGACAGGCGCGGCGTCACGAAGCCGCCACCATCCCGTCCAGGCCGCGTCGTGCCCGCCACCTCATCGAGGTCGCGCGTGCCCACTACGGCAAGAATGACAAGGAAGCCGCTGTGACGACACTTCGGCAGGCGTACGAGTCGGCTCCGGAGACGATCCGCTTCAACGGCTACGCCCGACAGATCACCCTGGATCTGCTCGACGGACCGCGCGTCACCCGGGACGACGCCCGCGACCTGGCATTGAAGGTCGGCCTGGTCGCCTGATCCGGGGGTAGGAACCTTACCCATTTCACCTCGCGACTTTACGTAGCGTCCTCGTCACGGATGCGGCGGGCGGAGCGATATCACCTGGCCGCCGTGTCCTTCCCTTCGGGGGTGGACGAGCTGCCCTCGCAATTGACGGGGAGGGCGCATGCGGCGCGTGTCATACGAGGAGTACGTCTCTGCTGCCGCCCTGACACTCGCCCGTCGCCATCGTCCCGTCTGGTCCTGGCGGCATTGGCGACGTATCTGCCGGTGCGGCGCGCACCTGCCTTGTCGGAGCCGTCACCGCATCCCGATTAACCGCGGTCACTGGCCCAGCCAGGACGGCCCGCGATGACCACCCACCGCCCGATCAAGCCGGCCTGGACGTGTGGCGGCTGTGCGGGGGCGTGGCCCTGTCAGACCCGGCGGCGGGAGCTGCGAGCCGAGTACGACCGCGCCCCGGTGTCGCTGGCCCTCTACCTGGCCGCCCAGTTCGTCGATGCCGCCCAGGACCTGGCTCACGTCCCCGCCGGCCACCTACACCACCGATTCCTCGGCTGGACCCGATGAGCATCCTGCGACCAGGCGACGAGAAGTTCCACTACAGCGACGGCTCCCACAAGTGGATTCCACCCGACCCGGACTACGACCAGGAGGTCTGGGACGAGCAGGTCCGCCAGCACAAGCAGGGCCACCTCAGGAACGAGCAACCCAAGGTCCGCATCCAGCGCCTCGTCTGATGCCAGCAGTACAGCAGTGGAGTACAGCAGCGGTGCCAGCCGAACCGAGCCGAGAAGCGCCTCAGCAGGCCGTTTGACCTCGCACCGAGCCCGATCCGGCCCGGTCGCCGAGAGTTCACACCGAAGAGGTCACTGGATCGATCCGAGTAACGCCCACACAGGCCGACGGCCACTCCCCGGAAACGGGGGGCCTTCTGCTGTCGTACAGCAGCGTGCCGACCTGGCATAACCGCAGCTCGACCCCGGCTGGCTGCAAGACTCGCAAGGGTGAGCAGCGACGGGGCGCGTTCAGGGAGGCGGCGACTGGAGCCGGCCGCGCCGGGGAGCAAGGTGACCCCGCTGGAACTCTTCTACGACCTGGTTTTCGTCTTCGCCTTTCTCAACGTGACGGCGACGAACGCCAAATACCTCACCCCGACCGCGTTGGTGAAGAGCCTTCTGATCCTGGCCCTGCTCTGGTTCGCCTGGACCACCTTCGTCGCGTTGGGCAACGTCGTACGCGTCGACCAGGGTGTCATGCCCCTGGTCGGGTTCGCGACCATGGTCGTCGTCTTCGTGCTGGCGGTGACGATCCCGGACGCCTTCTCGGACGCGCCGCACGGGCTGCCGGGAGACCTGGTCTTCGCCACCTGCTATTTCCTGCTACGGGCGCTGCAGGTGCTGGCCCTCTGGCACGCCGTGCGTGGCGACCGGCAGTTGCGCCGCCGGTGGTCGGGGCTCGTCGCGCCGGCGCTGGTCAGCACGGCGCTGCTGCTCGTCGCCGCACTCGTGCCGCAGCGGCTCTTCACCGGCACCGCCGAGTTCGGCGCCCGGGTCGGCCTGTGGCTGCTGGCCATCGCCGTCGAGTACACCGTCAGCGCGGTCGTCCGGACCGAGGGCCTGACCATCGTCTCGGCCGGGCACTGGGCGGAACGTCATGCCCAGATCGTCCTGATCGCGCTCGGCGAGTCGATCATTTCCCTCGGGACAGCTTCCAACCTCGCGGTGGGATGGCCGCCCACCTGGCCCATCATTCTCGCCTCCGCGCTCGGCATCGTCCTGATCTCGGCCCTCTGGTGGGTCTACTTCGACGTCCGCGCCATCGCCGCCGAACACATGCTGCACGGCGCCCGGGGCCGCACGCGGGCCGCGCTCGCGCGGGACGCCTACACCTACCTGCACCTGCCGATGATCGCCGGGATCATCCTGTTCGCCCTCGGGCTCAAGCGGGTCCTCACCAACATCGCCGAGCCCACGGTGCCCAGTTTCGAGGATGCGCTCAGCGGAGCCGAGGTCTACGTCCTGTACGGCGGAGTCATTCTCTACCTCCTGGCGGTGCAGGGCTTCGAGCGCCGCGCCGTCCGCCGGTCCGACTGGTTCCAGGTGACCAGGATCCTGCTCCTGACGGCGCTGATTCCGGTAGCTGACCGGCTGTCCGCCATCGCCGCACTGACCCTCCTGGCGCTGGTCGCCACCGCCCTGATCGTCGCGCAGAGCATCCGCACCCGACAGCTTCGTCGGCGCGTACGCACATCCAGGCTTGCCGAACAGCGGGGACTGGAGGCCGAGGAGACGACGTGGCGTCGCCGACACCGATGAACGCGCACGCTGTGACCGGAACAGGCGGCGTGCGGGTCGGGTGCCGGCGACGGCCTCGGCGCGTCGGAGCGCCCGCTCCTCAGCTCACCGCCTGCTTCACGAGCGCGCCGATCCTGGCCTCGACGTCGGTGGTCAGCTCGGCCAGCGCGAAATAGGTCGGCCACATGACGCCCTCGTCGAGGTTCGCCTCGTCACTGAAGCCGAGCACCGCGTACCGCGTCTTGAACTTCGCCGCGCTCTGGAAGAAGCAGACCACCTTGCCGTCGCGGGCGTACGCGGGCATCCCGTACCACAGCTTGGACGTGAGGACCGGCGCGTTGGCCTTGATCAGGGTGTGCAGGCGCTCGGCGATCACGCGGTCGGACTCCGACATCTCGGCGATCTTGGCGAGCACCTCGCTTTCCGTGTCGGCCTTGGCGCCCCGCCGAGCGCCCTTCTTCAGCTCCTTGGCGCGCTCCTTCATCGCGCCGCGCTCCTCGTCGGTGAAACCGTCGTACTTCTCGCCGTTCGCGATGGTGGTCTTCGTCGTGGTCGACATGACAACGTCCTCTCGGTGACGTGTGGGCTTCGGGCGGTACTGGTCGGTGGAGCCCTCTCCGGGGCCGACTTCCACCGGTTGGTTCAGCGTCGACCGGTCTCTTCGGCCTTGATCAGCAACGAGGTCACCAGGTGCCCGCCTGCTGGCGGGTCGGCGCGTTGAGCCGGTTGAAGGCGTTGGTGATCGCGATGTTGAGCAGCAGCGCGGCCAACTCCTTCTGGTCGAAGTGCGTGGCGGCCACGTCCCACACCCGGTCCGGCACCGGGTCCGGCTGGTCGGCGAGCCGGGTCACCGCCTCGGTCAGGGCCAGCGCGGCGCGCTCCTCGTCGCTGAACCAGGGCGTCTCCCGCCACGCGGCGACGGCGTGCACCTGGTCTGCGCTCGCGCCGTGCTGGCGGGCATGGTGGACGCCCCCGGCCACACACGGGCCGCAGCCGTTGATCTGGCTGGCCCGCAGGTGGCTCAGCGCCAGCAGCTTGCCGTCGACCCCGGCGCCCGCGATGGCTCTGTTGACCGCCATCAGGGCCTCCATCGCCTCGGGGATCAGAACCGCCGGGTTCGGCATGCGCTCGGTCGACATCGCCTCTCCTTCGTCGTGGGTGTCTCTGACAGGAGTCATCCGACCATCGGCGCGCCGGGGACTGCGCGGTCCGTGGGACACCATGGGACACGAAGAACGTGGTCCAGCAGCGCAAACGCATCGTCGACCCGGGCCCGTGGTGCGGGACGGTACGGTGTTGCGCGTGTCCAGCCCCCAGGAGCGACTGGTGGCTCAGCTCGCCCGGCTCAAGGAGCTGAGCGGGCTCAGCCTGCGCGCCCTCGCCCGCCAGGCTGGTCTGAGCAGCTCGTCGCTGTCGCGGTACCTGACCGGTCAGCTCGTGCCGCCGTGGGAGGCCGTCGTGGCGCTGTGCCGGGCGGTGGGCCGCGACCCCCGGCCACTGCGCGCCGTGTGGGCCGAGGCGGCCAGGGCCGGTGCGGCGCCCGCCCCGCGCCGCAACGATCTGCCGGCCGACCTGTTCGACTTCACCGGCCGGGAAGCGGAGTCCGCGCTGGTCGAAGAGCTGCTGCACACCACCGGCGCGGTCGCGATCGATGGCATGGCGGGCGTGGGCAAGACCAGCCTGGCCGTGCATGTGGCCCATCGGCTCGCCCCTACGTATCCGGACGGCGGGCTCTACCTCGACCTGCACGGCTTCACCCCCGGCCAGGAGCCGCTGGAGCCGCAGGCCGCGCTGGGCCGGCTGCTGGGCGCGTTGGACGTGACGCACCTCCCGGCCGGCGCCACCGAACGCGCGGCGCTCTGGCGGTCGGAGCTGTCCCGCCGGCGGGCTCTCGTCGTGCTCGACAACGCGGTCGACGCGGAACAGGTGCGCCCGCTGCTGCCCGGCGCCGGGAAGTCCGCGGTCCTGGTCACCAGCCGCCACCGGCTGGTCAGTCTGGACGGGGTGCCGCCGGTGTCCCTGGAGCCGCTGACCAACGACGACGCGGCGCACCTGTTCGGCCGGGCGGCCGGGCTCGCGCTCGCCGAAGAGGAAGCGGTCAGCCAGGTGCTGCGGCAGTGCGGCGGGCTCCCCCTGGCGCTACGGATGGCGGGCGCCCGGCTTCGCCACCGCCCGGGCTGGACGGTGGCGGTGCTGGCCGAGCGGCTGCGCGACACCGCCAACCGCTTCGACTCGGTGTTCGGCATGTCGCTCCGGCAGCTCGACGCGGTCCAGCGCCGCGTGTTCCGGCTGCTGGGCGTCCTGCCGGGCGCCGACTTCGACGCGGCGGTGGTGGGCGCGCTCACCGACCTGCCGCCCGACCGGATCGGCGCGGCGCTGGAGGAGCTGGTCGACGCCCACCTGGTCCAGGAGCCCTCGCCCGGGCGGTACCGGATGCACGACCTGATTCGGCAGTACGCGGCGGACATCGCCGCCGAGGAGGAGCCACAGGCCGACGCCGCCCTGCGCCGGGTCCTCAGGCACTGTCTGGCGCAGGCGGTCGCCCACGATCAGATCCTGCCCTCGCCGTACCGCAAGGAGCCCTCGCCGGGAGATCCGGCGAAGGCCATGGCCTGGTTCGACCTCGAGTACGTCAACCTGGTGGCCTGCTTCGACGCCGCCGTGCGGCTCGGCGTGGACGAGGTGGTGGCCGAACTGCCGCAGGCCATGCGGGTGTGGTTCTTCCGGCACCGCGGAACCGACGACCAGGCGCGCCTGCTCGAAGCGGCCGCCGCCGCCGCGGCACGTCTCGGCCGCGACCAGCAGCGGGCCTCGCTGCTCGCGGACCTCGGCTACGCCTGTGCTGCCGCCGGCCGCCTCACCGAGGCGCTCTCCGCCTATGAACAGGCGGAGCAGGCAGGGCCGGACGACGACATCGCGGCTGCCCTGGCGCTGCGCACCGGCCTCGTGCGTCGGGATCTCGGTGAACTCGAAGCGGCGCAGGCGCACTTCCGGCGGGCACGCGAGCTGTTCGAGAAGATCGGGCGCCGTGCCGGGCAGTCCCAGGCGTTGGCCTTCGACGGATGGGTGACACTTCACCTCGGGCGGCACCGTGAAGCCGTCGAACTCGCCCGGGCATCCGTCGCCCTGGCGGACGGGCCCGCACAGATCACCGGGCTGGTCACCCTCGGTGTCGCACTGGCACCCGACGATCCGACGGAGTCGCTGCGAACGCTGCACGACGCGTTACGGCTGTCTGAGCAGAACAATCTTCAACACAACCAGGCGTGGTGCCACAACTATCTCGGTGTCGCGCTGCGGGTCATGGGTTCACCCGAGAGGGCGCTCGAACACCACCGGCGGGCCTTCGAACTGCTGGAGCCGCTGGCCGAGGTGCAGCTGGAGATCGACTTCCTGCACACCTACGCCGAGACGTGCCGCGCGGCGGGCCGCCATGACGAGGCGCTGGCGCTGCTCGACCGGACCATCGAGTTCGCGCGTGCCCTGGGTCGGCCGTACGACGAGAAGCGCGCCCGGGCGGCGCGGGAGATCGTGCGCGCCGCACGCTGAGCCATCGCCACCGTCCGTACGCCGACGGCCTGCCCGGCCGGCCCGGAGGATGGCGGACCGGCCGGGTGGGTCGTGCTGTCAGTAGGCGTAGGTGCCGGAGATGGTGACGTTGGGGCAGTTGTTGGCCCAGTCGGTCAGGGCGCTCTTCTCGGCGCTGTCGACGGTGAGCCGCCAGCGGATCTTCACCGCGACCCACTCGTTGATGTAGCGGCAGCGGGCGGAGGGGTAGGGCGGCATCCAGGTGGCGGGGTCCTGGTCCCCCTTGGCCTGGTTGACGTTGTCGGTGACGGCGACCAGGGCCCGGCTGTCGCCCAGGTCGTTGGCGAAGGCCTGGCGGCGGCTGCTCGTCCAGTTGCGGGCTCCGGAGTCCCAGGCTTCGGCGAGGGCGACCATGTGGTCGATGTCGAGGTCGCTGGTGAGGGTCCAGTAGGCGTCGTCGTAGTAGGAGTACCAGCGGCCACCGGACAGGGTGCAGGTGCCGCTGATGCTCGGCCTGGTGGTGGCCTCGGCGATGAGGACCTCGTTGCGGGTGTGGCAGCCGTCCCCGTCGGCGTCGATCCAGTGTCGGAACAGGTCGCGGCTGTAGCCGGTGCGTACCTCGGTGGCGACCGGGAGGTTGGCGACGGCGGTGGTGAGGGAGGCGGAGTAGCTGGCGGCCCAGGCCGGCTGGGCGAGGCCGAGGGTGGCGGCCAGGATCGCGGCGAGGCTGACGGCGGTTGCGCGTAGGCTGCGGGTCATGGTGCTCCGTCCGGGTGAGAGCAGGTGGTTACTGTTCTCATATAGACAGAGTTGAAAGTGATCGTCCAGATCGATATCCGTGAACAGCCGGTGACCGTTGCCCGATCCAGGGAAACAACGCGTAGCTGTAGGGGGACGTACCCCGCCGGCACCACCGGTCAGTAGACGACGCTGTACCAGTGCGCGGTCTCGCCGGGGATCGGTGCCAACCGCACCTCGGTGCCGCCGGGGTGGTCGAACATGCGTACCCCGTCGCCGAGCAGCACCGGGGCGAAGAACATCAGGACCTCGCCGAGCAGCCCGGCCTCGATGCCACGCCGAGGGCGGGGTACACGGCGCGGACACCCCTCATTCTCCGACGGGTCAAGGCCCTCACCTACCGGCCCCGCTGACGCGGCGGGCTCGGCGCCCGCGTCTTGCCCGCGTCTGCCATGCTCTGGACGGTGACCACCGGCCACCCGACCAGTCCCCGCAGCCGCAGCCGCAAGGGCAGCCGCCGCCGCGTCCGGAGCCGTACCGCCCGCAGGGCCATCCTGCTCGGCGCGGTCGCTGCCGTCGCCGCCATCGTCGTCGTCCTCGCCGTGGTCGTCGTGCCGTTGCTGCGGCCGCCCGGTCCGCGCCCGCTCTTCCAGCTCCCCGTCGCCTGCGGCGAGACCTGGCAGCTCGGCACCTACCCCGGCCATGACGACTACGACGTCGACCTGTTCCCCACCGAGGGCGAGGCGTGGGGGCGACCGGTGCTCGCGTCCTACGCCGGCACGGTCACCGTGGCCGGGATCAACGGGTCGCTGGGCGGCCGCACCCCCGACAACCCGAACGGCCCGCGCGGTCGCGGCGGCGGTTACTGGGTGAAGATCGACCACGGCGGCAGGTGGGAGACGCAGTACCTGCACCTGCTCGAACCGCCCCTGGTGCGGGAGGGGCAGCGGGTCGCCCAGGGCGAGCAGATCGGGCGGCTCGGCAGCACCGGCAACTCGGGTGCGCCACACCTGCACTACGAGCAGCGCCGGGGCTGGGAGAAGGTCGAGAGCCACTTCGACGGCGAGCCGTCCGGCATCACCCACGACGATACCGAATACACCGTCAGGCGTACGAGCAACAACTGCGCCCCCGGGCAGCGGTAGCCGCTGTGCCGGTGCGGTGATTCGCTGCCGGAGCGTCGTACGCGGCTGGCATGCTGGCCGGCGTGACGCCGTTGAGGATCATCAAGGGTGATGCGACCAGTCCCCAGGCCAAGGGCCCGAAGGTGATCGCGCACATCTGCAACGACCTCGGCGGCTGGGGCAAGGGCTTCGTGGTGGCGATCTCCCGCCGCTGGCCCCAGCCCGAACGCGACTACCGCGACTGGCACCGACACCGCGCGGGCAACGACTTCGCCCTCGGCGCGACCCGCCTGGTGCGGGTCACGCCGGACGTGTGGGTGGCGAACATGGTCGGCCAGCGCGGCATCAGGACCGGCAGCGGCGGCCCGCCCATCCGCTACGACGCCGTCGAACGCTGCCTGACGTCGCTCGCCGACCAGGCACAGGCGTTGGGGGCGTCGGTGCACATGCCGCGGATCGGCTGCGGGCTCGCCGGCGGCACCTGGAGTCGGATGGAACCCGTCATCGAGCGCACCCTCTGCGCGCGTGACGTCGCCGTGACGGTGTACGACCACGGGTGACGGCCCCGCCGACCGGGGGCCGGTCGCGCCGGGCGCCGTGTCCGGCGGCAGGAAGGCGAGGCCCGACGCTCGCCTCCCGACGAGGGCCGCCCTCCCGGCCCAGCGGAGGACGGCCCTCGTCGCGGACGGAGGGGTCAGGCGATCGAGGCGGGGAACCTCTCCCACACCCGGTGTGCCGCCGTCAGCTGCTGCACCGAGGCGAAGACGTCCGCGCCGGAGTCGCCCGTGACGACGCCGGGCGTGCCGGTCACCCCCGCCTGCCGCAGCACCGCGCCGCCGGCGCCCCACGCGCCGATCGCCTTGGCGTGCCGCCAGCACTCCTCGACCAGGAGCAGCACGCGCGGATCCACCGTCACCGAGTCCGCCGCGCCCGCCTTGGCGTCGCGGGCGGGCAGCGCGTCCGCCGCCGGTGCCGGCGCCCCGGCGACCAGGAGCACGTCGAACTCGACCGACCGGGCGGTGGCGAACGTCCGCTGCACGGGCAGGTCTCCGACCACGCCGCCGTGCGGAGCGACCAGGAGCGGCACCATGCCGGCGGTGAACGCCGCCCGGCGCACGTGGCCGACGTCGCCGAGGTCGGCGGGGTCGACGACGATTCCCACCATCCGCCCGTCGGCCGGCCACTGCCGGCCGACCTGCGACAGCGCGGGGCTGGGCGCGACGTCGGCGAGGGGCACGGTCGGTTCCGGCGTGGGAAGGCCCA
This sequence comes from Micromonospora sp. NPDC023814, assembly GCF_040639595.1. Lineage (NCBI taxonomy): Bacteria > Bacillati > Actinomycetota > Actinomycetes > Micromonosporales > Micromonosporaceae > Micromonospora > Micromonospora sp. NPDC023814. The sequence continues at coordinate 127,518 of NZ_JBFAAF010000010.1, read as the reverse complement.
GCCCGGTGGCGACCTCCGCACACAGCGTCGGGTCGATGTTGGCGAGGGACCTGAGCTGCCTCTCCCTGATCGCCTGGTGGTAGCACTTGCCGAGTTCGAAGGTGTAGGCGCGGACGATGTGCTCCTTCTCGACCGGCGACATGCTCAGCCAGAACAGGCGGGCCTGGCTGAAGTGGTCGTCGAACGAGACGGGGTTGGCGCGTACCTTGGGCGCCTCCGCCACCGTCACCGGCACGTCGACGAACGCGTCCTCGCCGTCACCCGCCGGGAAGGGGTTGCCGCCGTCGAGCGAGTTCGGCCGGTACGGGGCGACCCCCGCGTGGACGGCGTGCTGGTGGAAGCCGTCGCGCAGCATGTCGTTGACCGGGGCGTGCGGGCGGTTGACCGGGATCTGCGAGAAGTTCGGGCCGCCCAGCCGAGTGAGCTGCGTGTCGACGTACGAGAACAGCCGGCCCTGCAGCAGCGGGTCGTTCGTGACGTCGATGCCCGGCGGCAGGTGGCCGGGGTGGAAGGCGACCTGCTCGACCTCCGCGAAGAAGTTCGTCGGCGTCCGGTTGAGGACCAGCTTCCCGACCGGCTGCACCGGTGCCAGCTCCTCCGGCACGATCTTCGTCGGGTCGAGCAGGTCGATCCCGGCGAAGGTCTCCTCCGGGGTGTCGGGGAAGACCTGGAACCCGAGTTCCCACTCGGGGAACGCGCCGGCCTCGATCGCGTCGTACAGGTCCCGGCGGTGGAAGTCCGGGTCCACGCCGCCCAGCATCTGCGCCTCCTCCCAGGTCAGGGAGTGCACGCCCAGCCTGGGCTTCCAGTGGAACTTGACCAGCGCCGTCTCGCCGGCGTCGTTGACGAGCCGGAAGGTGTGGACGCCGAAGCCCTCCATCATGCGGTACGAGCGCGGGATGCCGCGATCGGACATGTTCCACATGGTGTGGTGCTGCGCCTCGGTGTGCAGGGAGACGAAGTCCCAGAAGGTGTCGTGCGCGCTCTGGGCCTGCGGGATCTCGCGGTCGGGGTGCGGCTTGCCGGCGTGGATGATGTCGGGGAACTTGATGGCGTCCTGGATGAAGAACACCGGGATGTTGTTGGCGACGAGGTCGAAGGTGCCCTCGTCGGTGTAGAACTTCGTCGCGAAGCCGCGGGTGTCGCGGACGGTGTCGGCCGAGCCGCGCGAGCCGAGGACGGTGGAGAACTGGACGAAGACGTCGGTCGTCCGGCCCTTCCTCAGGAAGCTGGCCTTCGTCACCCCGTCGGCGGTGCCGTAGCCGGTGAACACGCCGTGCGCCCCGGCCCCGCGCGCGTGCACGACGCGCTCGGGGATGCGCTCGTGGTCGAAGTGCGTGATCTTCTCGCGCAGGTGGTGGTCCTGGAGCAGGACCGGGCCGCGCGGTCCGGCCTTCAGCGAGTGGTCCGGTCGCGGAGCCGCGCGCCCTGCGAGGTGGTGAGAAAGGCACCCTGCTGACCCTTCGCGGTCGGCGGCGCGCCGGTCGTCGCGCCGGTCGGCGTACGGGTCTCGGGAGCCCCCTGCTCCTTCTTCGGCGGCAGCGGGTCGTGCGGCGTGGTCGGTTCCCCGACCGTCGGTGGGGCGCTGCCCGGTGCGCCGGGGACATCCGGGGTCAGGACGTCGGCCACCTTCCCCGCGGCGGCCTCCACGACATCCTTGACCGCCTTGGCGGGCTTGCTGGAATCCATCTGGGCGGGTCCTTCCATGGAGCGGACATGAGCAGGCCCCTGCGCCCCTACCCCCAGTTGAGCGGGCAAAACGGACCGATGTCCCGCCCGGCCGGGCCGGCACGCGCGGTACGCCCCTGAACGACGGTGTCCTGCGCGTCGGCCCGGCCGACGTCACGGTCGAGGGGTGGCCGGGCCTTGGTCCGACCTGTCCCGGCGGGGCGACGGCTCACGCTGCCAGCACCGCCCGTTCCGACACTGTCGAGCTGCCCCACCGGGTGGGGCAGCAGGCACCACGAGGCCCAGCGCACCGGTTGTCGACTGCCCGGGCCCTGGCGGCTGCGGCCCCGGCGGCTGCGGCCCGGCGCTTGCGGACCGGGCGGCGTAGAGGTCCGGTCTCATGGACGGGGCAGCTCGACAGCGCGCCGCGGGCGCACCCCGCACCCGGCTGGGCGGCGTCGGCCGTCAGCAGGGCGGGTGTCACCCAGGAGGCGGGTGGGCGGTCCGACCTCTGTCGCGCCGGCCGGCCCGGGAGCGGAGACGTCCCGGCGGCGGTGAGCGCGGATCGCGAGGATGCCTCTACGATTCGGCGTATGGCGCTGCTGCACCGGGCGGAACTGCACCCGTCGAAACTGGAACTCCTGGCCGCGTGGCTGCCCGGCCGGCCGTGGTACCAGGGGCCCGACGACGCCGACGTCGTCCGCGTGGCGGCCTACCGGTTCGACGACCCGGCCGGCGAGGTCGGCATCGAGACGATGCTCGTCCGGGCCGGCGACGGGCCGGTCCACCAGGTTCCGCTCACGTACCGGGGCGCTCCCCTGGACGGCGGCGACGAGTGGCTGGTCGGCACCACGGAGCACTCGGTGCTCGGCTGCCGCTGGGTGTACGACGCCTGCGGCGACCCCGTCTACGCCGCGGCGCTGGCGGGCGCCGTGCTCGCCGGCACCGGTCAGGCGGAGGAGTTCATCGAGATCGACGGCCGGCTGGAACGCCGCGAGCCCAGCATGACCATTACCGGCGGCGGCACGCCCGGTGGCGACGCCCCGGCGGTGGGCGCGCTGCGGCAGGTGGTGCCGGACGACCCGACGCTCATCGTCACGGATGCCGTCGACCTGGTCGTCGTGCGTCGCCTCGACGGCGGGAGCCGGCCGGAGGGCGCCACGCTGACCGGCGCCTGGGCGGGCCAGCCGACTCCGCTGCCGTTGGCGTACGCCCGGCCGCGCTGACGCCCACCGGCGCACCCGTCGGCCCCGGCCCCGGTGCCGAGCGCGTCGGGCGTCGGGCGTCGGCGTGACGGAGGCCACCGGCCGCGCCGCCCGGACCGGCCCGGACGGGAACTATGGTCGGGGCCATGACCTCGGACGACGGCAGCCCCGACGACTGGACCACGCCCGGCACGTTCGAGGTCGCCCCCGGGGTCTGGCGCGTGCCGCTGCCGCTGCCCGATGACGGCCTGCGGGCGGTGAACGTGTACGTCCTGCGCCACGACGACGGTCTGGTGCTGGTCGACTCGGGGTGGGCGGTCGCCGGGGCGCGGGCCACCCTCGACGCGGCGCTGGAGGAGCTGGACTCGACGGTCAAGGACGTCCGCCGCTTCCTCGTGACGCACATCCACCGGGACCACTACACGCAGGCCGTGCACCTGCGCCGCGAGTTCGGCATGCGCGTGAGCCTCGGCGCCGGCGAGCGCCCGAGCCTCGAGGTCACCATGTCGCCGGAGCGGGACCCGCTCGCCGAGCAGCTCGACCGCCTACGGCTGCTCGGCGCGGGCGAGCTGGCCGACACCCTGGCGAGGATCACCCGGGGACGCGCCCCCGAAGAGGACTGGGAGCTGCCGGACGACTGGTTCCGCGGCGGCGACGAGGTCAGGCACGGCGACCGCATCCTGCACGTCGTCGAGACCCCGGGGCACACCCGCGGCCACGTCGTCTTCCACGACACCGGGTCGCGGCTGCTGTTCGCCGGCGACCACGTGCTGCCCACCATCACGCCGTCGATCGGGTTCGAGCCCGTGCTCTCCGCGAACCCCCTCGGCGACTTCCTCGGCTCGCTCGCGCTGGTGCGGCAGCGGCCCGACGCGCGGCTGCTCCCGGCGCACGGGCCGGTGACCCCGAGCGTGCACGCACGCGTCGACGAGCTGGTCGCGCACCACGGCGCGCGGCTCGACGAGACGGAGGGCGCCGTCGCCCGTGGCGCCCAGTCGGCGTACGAGGTCGCGTCGCGGCTGCGCTGGACCAGGCGGGAACGTGAGCTGGGCGACCTGGACGTGTTCAACCGGATGCTCGCCGTCACCGAGACCGCGGCGCACCTCGAGCTGCTGGTCGCGCAGGGGCGCCTGACCCGGGCCGACGTCGACGGGTTGCGCTGCTACGCGAGCGCCTGAACGTGGCGCGGAACCGCATCCCCGGCGCGCCTTAGGCTGTCCGCATGCCTACCCCGGCCCTGCCCGACGACCCGTCCGTGGCCGCAAGGAGCGGTACGGGGGTGTGGGGGCGGTGAGCCGCCCGTCCGTGCCCACCCAGCGGGGTGGCGGGTCGACGGCTGTGTCCGGGGGCCCGCCGGGCGTGGCGGAACGGTGCGCCCGGATCGCCCGGTCGCGGCCGTTCGAGGTGCTCATCGTCGTGGTCATCATGGCGAACGGGGTGGTGCTCGGCCTCGAGACGTACCCGGACCTCGGCGCCGCGGGACGGGCCCTGCGCTGGTGCGAGTGGCTGTTCCGGCTGGTCTTCGTCGCCGAGATCGCCATCCGGGTGCTGGCGTACGGCCGCCGGCCGCAGGACTTCTTCCGGCACGGCTGGAACGTCTTCGACTTCCTGGTGACGGCGGCGATCTTCATCCCCGGCCTGCACGGCGACTCGGCGCTGCTGCGCTTCGTACGGGTCGCCCGGGTGCTGCGGCTGGTGCGGTTCTCGCCGGGGCTGCGCACGATCGTGGCGGCGCTGTGGCGCAGCATCCCCGGCGTCGCCGGCTTCCTCGCGCTGGCCGCCGTGACCCTCTACGTCTACGGCATGGCCGGCTGGCTGATCTTCGGGGAGCGCTATCCGGAGCAGTACGGCGACATCGGTCGTTCGCTGCTGACCCTGTTCGTGCTGTTGTCGCTGGAGACCCTGCCGGACCTCATCGCGCAGGGCATGGCGGTGTCGCCGTGGACGCTGCTCTACTACGTCAGCTACGTGATGATCACGGTGAACCTGCTGCTGAACATCCTGATCGCCGTCATCGTGAACTCGATGGAGGAGGCCCGCCGGCTGGAGATGACCGAGCGGCTGTCGCCCGACTACGACGAGGACGGCGACGGCGTGCCGGACGAGGTGGACCGGATCGCACTGACCCAGCGGCTGGACGACCTGCGGGCGGTCATCGCCGAGCTGGAACGGGAGCTGCGCATCGACCGGGAGGACGGCCACGGCCCGGCACGCCACCACCACGGCGAACGCACGGGCGGCCGGCCCCCCGGGTAGGGGACCGGCCGCGGTGTCGGTGCGGTGGGTCAGCCCCAGATGGCCGTCGCCCACTCCGGATGGTCGACGAACGGGTTCCGGTTGCCCTGCCAGCGCTCGTAGATCCGCTGGTTGCGGCGCTTCTCGAAGGCGTCCGGCGGGTCGAGCTGGTTCCACTGCAGCAGCACCGACATCCGGCCGTGGTACGGGGCGGTGCCGTTGTTGACCGACTGGTTCATCTCCAGGTTGGGCCAGCCGTCGGTGCCCTCGTACCGGATCGCCATGTACATGATCATGCGGGCCACGTCGCCCTTCACCGCGTTGCGCGGCTCCCACGAGTCGGCGTCGGTGTAGCAGCCGGGCGCCTCGGCGACGGGGCTGCCGCCGTTGTCGAAGTCCTTGTTGCCGCGCGTGGAGTTGACCGAGACGTCGGTCGGCCGCAGGTGGTGGACGTCGGTCCCGGGGCCGGTCGCGGTGCCGAAGTCGCCGTGCGACTTGGCCCAGACGTGCTCGCGGTTCCAGTCGTCGACGCCGCCGCCGCTGCTGGTCTTGCTCTGTGACCGGCCGGTGTAGAGCAGGATCACGTTGTTGGCGTTCGCCGGGTCCTGGTCGGTGTCCCGCAGCGCCTCCCACACCTGGTCGTAGGAGAGCTTGGTGTGCACCTTGATGATCGAGTGCAGCGAGCTGCGCAGCGCCGGGCCGGTCTTGCCGATCGCGCTGGCGTAGTAGGTGGAGTCGTACCCGCCGCCGGGCGAGGTCGGGGTCGGGCCCGGCGTCGGCGACTGGGTCGGCGAGGGCGTGCCGCCACCGCCGCCGAGGGTCATCGCCGTCGGGTTCTTCAGGCCGCCGTGGCTGAAGTAGGCGGTCAGCGTGCCGGTGGTGGTGATGGGCTGGCCCCGCAGGCCCGGGTTGGTGAGCAGCCCGAAGGTGCTCCGGTACGCGGCGGTGACCTGGACGTAGAGCATCCTGCTCGCGCTGGTCTCGGCCGCCGTGTCGGCGATCGCGATCGCGGTGTCGGACGTGAAGCCCGATCGCAGCACGGTCGTGTTGCTGGTCGGTTGACCGATCACGTAGCCGGTCACGGTCGCCGTCCGACCGTCCTGTGCGGCGAGCGCCTGGGCCACGGTCAGGGTGGTGGCGGCCGAGGCCACCGCCGTCGTCACCACCACGGGCGCCACCAGCACGGCGGCCAGCGCGAACGCCGTCGCGAGCCTCCTGGGCCGCGAGCGGGTACTGCTCTTCGTATTCATGGACAGCGATGCTATCGGTGCGGGCGTGAACGCCGGGAGAGCGGGAGCGCAACATTTCAGGCGCGAGCCGTCGTCGGCGCGGCCCTCCCTCGGCCCGGTCGGCCACTACCGTCGGGGCATGGTCACCGTCGCCGACGTCCGCGCACTGGCACTGACCCTGCCACGGACCACCGAGCACCTCATCCGGGACCGCGTGAAGTTCCGCGTCGGTGCCCTCGTCTACGTCGCGTTCTCCCGGGACGAGACGACGATGGGGTTCGCGTACCCGAAGGAGGAACGCGCCGGGCTCGTCGCCGGCGACCCGGACCTGTTCTTCCTGCCCGAGGCGGCCGACCTTCGCTTCCACTGGGTGTGCTGTCGCCTTGACCGGCTCGACCGCGACCAGATGACGGAGCTGGTGACGGAGGCCTGGCGGATGGTCGTGCCCAAGTTCCTCGCGCGCCAGCGACTGGGCAGCTGAGAGAGCCACCCCGACGACCAGCGGCCCGACGGAGAGCACACCGGCGGCGGCGCCGGGGCGGCCCGGCCGGCAGGAGAATCGCGGCGGCGCGGTCCGCCACGTCGCCGGCCGTCGGCCCGTCGGCGGCGTAGGGTGGTTCGCGTGGATCAAGAGGACCGCATCGCCCTGTTCCTCGACTACGAGAACCTCGCGCTGGGGGCGCGCGACCACCTCGGCGGCGCGGCCTTCGACCTGCGCCCCATCGCCGACGCCCTCGCCGAGCGCGGCCGGGTGGTGGTGCGCCGGGCGTACGCCGACTGGTCGTACTTCGACGAGGACCGCCGGATGCTCACCCGGTCCCACGTCGAACTCATCGAGATTCCCCAGCGCATGGGTGCCTCCCGCAAGAACGCCGCCGACATCAAGATGGCCGTCGACGCGGTGGAGCTGGCCTTCGAGCGCGGCTACATCTCGACGTTCGTGATCTGCACCGGCGACAGCGACTTCACGCCCCTCGTGCACAAGCTCCGCGAACTGAACAAGCGCGTCATCGGGGTCGGCGTGGAGAAGTCGACCTCGGCGCTGCTGCCGCCCGCGTGCGACGAGTTCCTCTACTACGACCGCCTGGAGGGCGTCGACGTCCCTCCGGCGCGGGGCCGGCGCGCCCGCCCGGCGCGGCTGCCCGGCCCGGAGGCGCAGCAGGCCGAGCCGGAGCGGGAGCCCGAGCCGCAGCCGGTGGGCGAGGAGCCCGCCCGCGACGTCGACACGCTCGCCGTGCTGGTGGCGCAGACCGTGGCCGGCCTGCAGGGCAGCTCCAGCGGCGAGGTGACCGCCTCGACGCTGAAGCGGACCCTGCTCAGGAAGGACCCGACGTTCAGCGAGTCCGACTACGGGTTCCGCACCTTCGGCGAGCTGCTGCGACACCTCGCCCAGCACAACGTCGTCGAGCTGGGGGAGGGCCCCGCCAAGGGCGACCCCGAGGTGTCCCTGCCCGAGCACGGCGACCGGGAGGTGGCGTTCGGGCTGCTCCGCTCGGTGGTGTCCGACCTGGCCGGCGACGAGGGGGCGGTGGCGCTGTCCGGCCTGAAGAACCAGCTCCGCCGGGCGCGGCCCGACTTCAGCGAGAAGAAGCTCGGCTACCGCAGCTTCCTCCAGTTCTGCAAGGCGGCAGCCACCAGCGGCATCGTCGACCTGCGGTGGAGCCAGGAGGCCGACGACTACCTGCTCACCCCGCAGTCCTCCTGACCACACCGGTGGTCGTGCCGGCGGCTGGCGCCGGCCACCCCACGGACGCCAATTCCTTCCGAGACGTTTGACGATCCCGAGGATCGGAGAAGGTGCGCTGGCGCGGGCACTGCCGCCCGCCGGCTCTCGGGAGGAACTGTCATGACACGGATGGTGCGGGCGGCTGCGCTCGTCGGAGTGTTCGCCCTGGCGCTCAGCGGCTGCGGAGGCGTCGGCGGTGGCGACGGTGGCGGTGGCACGGCCACCAAGGGCGCACTGAGCACGATGGGCTTCGGCCTGTCCGACGAGATCGCCAGGACGCGCGTCGACGTGTTCACGCGCGACCACCCGGACGTCGACCTGAAGATCACCGAGGGGGCCTTCGACGAGCAGCAGTTCCTCTCCGCGGTCGCCTCCGGCAACCCGCCGGACCTGGTCTACATGGACCGCAAGCTGATCGGCACCTACGCCGAGCGCGGCTCCATCCAGCCGCTGACGGACTGCGTCAAGAAGCAGGACATCGACATGGGGCAGTACCGTCCCGCCGCCAGGGAACAGGTCACCCTCGACGGCACCGTCTACGGCATCCCGGAGTTCTCCATGGTCCGGGTGGTCTACCTCAACGAGGCGCTGCTCAGGCAAGCGGGCCTGACCGCCGACGACGTCGACCTCGCGAACTGGGCGGGGCTGCCGGCGCTCAACGCCAAGCTGGCCACCGTCTCCGGGGGCCGGCTCTCCCGCATCGGCATCGACCCGAAGATCCCCGAGTTCCTGCCGATGTGGGCCAAGGCCAACGGGGCCGACCTGCTCTCCGCCGACGGGACGAAGGCGAACCTCGACGACCCCAGGGTGGTCGAGGCGCTCACCACCGGCCTCAAGCTGATCCAGGACCAGGGTGGCTGGGGGAAGTTCAAGTCCTTCCGGGACACCTTCGACTTCTTCGGCGCGCAGAACCCCCTCGCCAAGAACCAGATCGTCGCGTGGCCGATGGAGGAGTGGTTCCTCAACCAGGCCGCCAAGAACAGCCCGAAGGCCGAGCTGGTGGTCAAGCCCTTCGTCGATCGGCAGGGCAAGCCGGTCACCCTGTCCTCCGGGCAGGCCTGGGTGGTTCCCAAGGGAGCCAGGAACCCGGACGCGGCGTGCGCCTTCGCCAGGACGGTGACCGCCACCGACACCTGGGTCGCCGCGGCCAAGGCCCGCGCCGACGCGCGCAAGGCCGCGGGCCAGCCGTTCACCGGCGTCTACACGGGCAACGTCGCCGCCGACAAGCGGATCTTCGACGAGCTGTACCAGCCCACCGGCAACAAGCGGTTCGACGACGCGGTGGCCACCATCCGCTCGGTGCAGGACACCGCGTTCGCCATGCCCGCCTCGCCCGCCGGTGCCGAGTTCGACAAGGCGTGGACGGACGCCGTCAACCGGGTGCTCTCCGGCCAGGCGCAGCCGGCGCAGGCGCTGGCCCGCGCCCAGCAGGAGGCGACCGCCGCGCTGGACAAGGCGTCGAAGTAGGCCCGGGGATGGCCACCACCACCGTCCCCGCCCCCGTCGGCCGGCGGCGGCGCACGCCGCTGGCCCGGCGGGAGGCGCGTTGGGCGTACGTCTTCCTGGCGCCCTGGATCGTCGGGTTCCTGGTCTTCAACGCCGGGCCGATGGTCGCCAGCGCCTGGCTCAGCTTCACCGAGTACGACGTGATCAACGCGCCCCGGTACACCGGCCTGGACAACTACCGGGAGCTGATGGCCGACCCGATGGTGGCCCGCAGCCTGGGCAACACCGTCTACTACACGGCCCTGCACGTGCCGCTGGTGATGGCCGTCTCGCTGGGGCTGGCGCTGCTGCTCAAGCGGGTGGGACGGTTGCAGGGCTTCTTCCGTACCGTCTTCTACCTGCCGGTGATGACCCCGGCGGTGGCGGTCGGCATCCTGTTCCTGCTCCTGCTCAACACCCAGGACGGCCTGATCAACCGCGGCCTCGCCCTGGTCGGGATCGAGGGTCCGAGCTGGACCACCGACCCCGACTGGGTGATGCCCGGCATCGTCCTGATGAGCCTGTGGAGCCTCGGCTCCACCGTGATCATCTACCTGGCCGCCCTGCAGAACGTGCCGCGTGACCTGTACGAGGCGGCGAGCATCGACGGCGCCGGGGGCTGGGCCCGGTTCCGGCACGTGACGCTGCCGATGATCTCCGGTGCGCTGTTCTTCACCCTGGTCGTCAACACCATCGCGTCCCTGCAGATGTTCACCGAGGTCTACACCATGTACTTCGGCAACCGGCAGACGCAGGGCTCGTTCAACAGCGACGCCGCGTCGTTCTACGTCATCCACCTGTTCCAGGAGGCGTTCCAGTTCCTGCACATGGGCTTCGCCTCCGCGATGGCCTGGCTGCTCTTCGTGATCATCCTGATCATCACGCTGGTGCAGGTGAAGCTGAGCAACCGCTTCGTGTACTACGAGGGAGACCGACCGTGACGGGGAACCGGGGGCGGCGCGGCGTGGCCCCCGCGCGCCGGACCGAGGGAGGCCGGTCGTGACGGCCGCGGTCGAGCGGACGGTCGCCGCGCCCGTGGCCGACGCCGCGCCGTCGGCCGTCGAGCGCCGGCCGGCGGCCGAGGACGCCGGGCGGCCGGTCTGGCAGCGAGGGCTGTTCGTGCTCGCGCTCGTCGGCGCCGCCGTGGTGTTCGTGCTGCCGTTCGTCTGGCTGATCAGCGCCTCGCTGCGGCCCCGCGAGTACGTCTTCTCCACCGGGTTCCTGCCCACCCCGTTCGCGCCTGGGAACTACGCCGACGCGTGGCAGGCCGTGCCGCTGGTCACCTGGCTGCTCAACAGCCTGGTGGTCGGCGTCGCGGCGGCGGTCGCGGTGACGCTGTCCAGCGCGTGGGTGGCGTTCGGGTTCGCGTACTTCCGGTTCCCCGGGCGGGACATCCTGTTCGGGCTGGTGCTCGCGACGATGATGCTGCCGTTCGCGGTCACCATGATCCCGACGTACCTGATCTGGTCGGAACTGCGGCTGACCGACACCCAGGTGCCGCTGTGGGCGGGCAACCTGTTCGGCTCGGCGTTCTACATCTTCCTGCTGCGGCAGTTCCTGCTCTCGCTGCCCCGCGAGTACTTCGAGGCGGCCCGGGTCGACGGGGCGAGCTACCCGCAGTTGTTCTGGAAGCTGGCCTTCCCGCTGATCCGTCCCGCCCTGCTGGTGGCCTTCGTCTTCGAGTTCAAGGCGAGCTGGACGGACCTGATGAAGCCGCTGATCTACCTGCGCAACGAGGAGCTGTACACCCTGCCGCGCGGGCTCAAGGTGGTGCTGGACCGCTTCGGCTACGGCGGCGAGCAGCAGTGGGAGATCGTGCTCGCGGGCAGCGTCATCGCGACCGTGCCGATGCTGGTGCTGTTCTTCCTCGCCCAGCGCCACTTCGTCGAGGGCATCGCCACCACCGGCCGCAAGGGCTGACACACGGACCGGCCCGACCCGCCGTCCGGGTCGGGCCGGTCCGGGCCCGCGGAAGTCGACCCGCGCCTCCGCAGCCGAGCGGCCGGCGGTGCGCCGGGCCGGTCGGTCAGGGAATCGTCAGGCCGTACGCGGCCAGGATCTCGGTGATCGGCTGGTAGTAGGTGGTGCCGCCGGTGGCGCAGTTGCCGCTGCCTCCGGAGAGGATGCCGAGGATGGTGCCGGTGGCGGCCACGTAGAGGGGCCCGCCGCTGTCGCCGGGCTCGGCGCAGATGTTGGTCCGGATCAGGCCGGTCACGGTGCCCTGGGCGTAGTTGACGGTCGCGTTGAGCCCGGTGACGCTGCCGCAGCGTACGCCCGTGGTGGCGCCGCTGCGGCAGACCGCCTGGCCGATGTAGGCGTTGCCGGCGCCGTAGACGGTGAGCAGCCCGGGATGGGTGTAGACCGCGCTGGGGTGGGCGATCCCGCTGGTGTGGCGCACCAGCCCGTAGTCGTTGCCGGGGAAGCTGGTGCCGGCCCGGGTGCCGAGGACGGTGGTCTGTGCGCTGTCGGCGTACCAGGTCGAGGCGGCGACGGTGCAGTGGCCGGCGGTGACGAAGTAGGCGGTGGTGCCGCTGCGGACGTTGGCGCCCAGCGAGCACCGTCCGCCGCCGCCGTAGACGGCCTGCCCACCGGCGATGAGGACGCGCAGGTGGCCCGGCTCCCGGCGCAGCAGCGCTCCGGCGCGGGCGGCGGTCGCCCGGAGCGCCGCCACGTCCCGGGCCGGGACGGTGTCGTCGACGGTCAGGGTCATCCGCCCGGTGGCCGGGTCGAGCCCCCAGGCGGTGCCGGGGGTGCGGACCGCCGCGAGCACGGCGGCGGCGCGGTCGGCGGGCACGGTGGCGGTAGGGTCGGGGCCGGCGTGGGCGGGCGCCGGCAGGCCGAGCAGCAGCGCGGCGAGCAGGAGCAGGGCGAGCGGGAGACGACGCATCCGAACCTCCAATAGATTCGTCTCTGTCGATCCCCTACAGGATCCACCCGCGGGCCTGACGCGGACAAGCCACGGGTCGCGGCAGTCTGCGACCCGCCGGAGTCCTATCGGGGGCTGCCGCCGACGAGGATTGACGCCGGCGAACGCGGCGCGCGGCGGCGGTGCCGGCCGGGCAGGTGCCAGCGGCGCGCGGCGTCGGCCGGGCAGGTGTCAGCGGCGCGCGGCGTCGGCCGCGGAGGTGTCAGTGGCGCGCGGCGGCGGCGTGCCGGAGCGCGTCGAGTAGGCCGCGCAGGGCGGGCTGGTCCAGCGTGGTCTCCCGGACGGCCGCGTGGATCGCCCGGACCGGCCGCGGATGGCGTAGGGGGCGGACCACCACGTCGGGGTGCGGGCTGTCCAGCGCGGTGCGCGGGACCACCCCGACCCCGAGCCCGGCGGCCACGAACGCCTGCGTGGTCGGGTAGTCCTCGCTCTCGACGGCGACGGCCGGGCTGAAGCCGGCCGCGCCGCAGGCGTCCAGCACGGCTTCCCGGCACGGGCCGGCGGGCTCGCTGCCCACCCAGGGTTCGTCGGCGAGGTCGGTCAGGTCCAGCACCCGCGCGCCGGCGAGCCGGTGCGCCCGTGGCAGGACGACCAGGTAGGGGTCGTCGAGCAGGTGGACGAGCCGTACGCCGTCGCGGGCCTGCCCCCGGCGGCGGACCACGATGGCCAGGTCGGCCTCGCCCCGCTCCACCTCGGGCAGCGGATCGTCGGGGTCGACCAGCCGGAGGTCGACGCGGACGTCGGGGTGCTCGCGGCGGAAGCGGGCCAACGCCGGTGGCACCAGGGCGGCTCCGGCGGTGGCGAAGTAGCGGACCGCCAGCCGCCCCGTGCGTCCGGCCCGCAACTCGGCGAGGGCGGTCTCCGCCTCGGCGAGGTGCCGGCCGATGACGGCGGCGTGCTCGGTGAGCAGCCGCCCGGCGGCCGTCGGGCGCACGCCCCGACCGGACCGCTCCAGCAGCGTCGTGCCGGCCTGCTTCTCCAGCGCGGCGATCTGCTGGCTGACGGCGGACGGCGTGTAGCCCAGGTGCGCCGCGGCGGCCGTCACCGATCCGCTGGTCACCACCGCGCGCAGGACCTGCATCCGCCGTACGTCGAGCATGTAGCAGACCTTAACAGTGCGGCAGAAACCTTCACTTGTGCTGTTGGGTTGCCCCGGGCACGGTGGACCGGGACGGCGGAGCGGGCGAGATGGGGGCGGCGATGGGCGGGGGACCGTGGGCGGTGCTGCGGCTGGGCGTACTGGCCCTGCTGTGGGGCTCGACCTTCTTGTGGATCAAGGTGGCCCTGGAGGGGTTGTCCCCGGCCCAGGTCACCGTCGCCCGGTGCGCCCTCGGGGCCGCCGCGCTGCTGGTCGCCTGCCGTTGGGCGGGGCACCCCCTGCCCCGCGACCGGGCGACGTGGGGCCGCCTGGTGGTCGCGGCCTTCTTCTGCAACGCCCTGCCGTTCGCCCTGTTCAGCGTGGGGGAGCGGACCGTCGACTCCGGAGTGGCCGGCGTGCTGAACGCCACGACGCCCCTCTGGTCGGTGCTGCTCGGGGTCGCCCTCGGCACGGAGCGGGCGCCGCGTCCGGTCCGACTGACCGGACTGCTGCTCGGCTTCGTGGGCGTACTGACGATATTCGCGCCCTGGGGCCGGGCGGGGCTCGTCAGCGTGGACTCGCTCGCCATCCTCGGTGCCGCCGCGAGTTACGCGGTCGGCTTCGCCTGGATGGGCCGCGAGCTGGCCGGCCGGGGCACCCCCACCATCGCGCTGTCCGCCGCCCAGCTCGTGGCGGCCACCGGGTGGAGCGTTCTCGCCCTGCCCGCCGGCGGCCTGGTCGTACCCCGGCCCACCCCGGCGACCGCCGCCGCCGTCGTCGTCCTCGGCGTGCTCTGCACGGCGGTCACCTTTCACCTCACCTTCCGGGTCGTCGCGGAGGAGGGCGCGACGAACGCCGCCGCCGTCGGATACCTGCTGCCGGTGGTGTCCGTGGCGCTGGGGGCCGTGTTCCTGGGCGAGGGCCTGACGCCGCGTACGGTCGGCGGGATGCTCGTCGTGCTCGCCGGCGTGGCGCTGACCCGGCGCTGCGCGGCGGCCCGGGACGCCCCGCCCGCCGGGAACCCGCCGCACCCCGTCGCCGCCCGGTCATGACGACGCACCCGGCGGGCTGCGGCGTTCCGCGAGGGCCTTGGGCGGGGTGGCGCGCCGGCGGGCTCGACGCGGTGCCGGCGGTTATCCGGTCCGAGCCGCTACGGCAGCGGGACCGAGATGCCCCGGGCGTGGTCGGTGAGGGCCGCGCCGACCGCGGTCGCCTCCAGCGGCAGCACCTCCAGGCAGCGGCGCACGGCGGCGGCCATCAGCGCGTTCGGCACCCGCATCGACAGCGTGCAGTGCGGCACCCAGCGCCCAGGCTGGTAGTGCTCGACCAGCCCGATGCCGGCCTCGGCCAGCCGGCCGTGCACCTCGGCGTGGTGCGCGAGCAGCTCGGCGGTGGGGGTCGGGCCCAGCCAGAGCACCCGCCCGACGAACTGACCGGCGTGCTGGAAGCTCAGCCGCAGCGGCGCGGCCACCACCGTTCCGCGCAGCGCCGCCGCGACCCGGTCCGGGTCGAAGCGGGGCGCGACGGCGAGCGAGACGTGCGGCCGGTGGCGCTGCTCCAGCAGCGACCGCATGCTCTGCACTCCCTCGGCCTCCAGCGCGTCCCAGAGCACCCGGATCCGTCGGGTGGCGTCGGTGTCCAGGTAGAGCTCCAGCGCCGCGACCACATGATCACTCTAAGGTCGCGGTGGTCACGGCACGACGACGGCCCGGCCCTCCAGCGTGCCGTCGGCCATCTTCCGGTACGCGTCGACCGCCTCGTCGAGCCGGAAGGTGCTGGCCTTCGGCTTCACCAGGCCCCGGGCGCCCAGTTCCAGCACCTCGATGAGCTCCGGCCGGCTGCCCCAGTACGTGGTCTGGATGCTCACCTCGTACGGCACGCCGAAGAAGCTCACCGGCAGCGTGCCGCCGCCGATGCCGACGATGGTGAGGTCGCCGACGGTGCGGGCGGCGGCGGCACCGAGCGCGAGGGTGGGGTTGGCCCCGACGAAGTCCAGGATCACGTCGGCGCCCCGGCCGCCGGTGGCCTGGCGGATCTCCTGGGCGGTGTCCGCGCCGGAGAGCATCGTCAGGTCGGCACCGCACTCCTCGCCGAGCTTCAGCGCCTCCTCGCGGGTGTCCACCGCGATCACCCGGGCCGAGGTGGTGGCCTTGAGGATCTGCACGCCGACGTGGCCGAGCCCACCGACGCCGATCACCACGGCGGTGCTGGTCGGGCCGAGCTTCGCCCACGAACGGCGGATCGCGTGGTACGGGGTGAGGCCCGCGTCGGTCAGCGGCGCCGCCAGCACCGGATCGAGCCCCTCGGGCAGCGGCACGACCTGCCGGGCCTGCGGCACCAGCATGTACTCGGCCATGCCGCCGTCCAGGCCGAGCCCGCCGCCACCGCCGGGCACCGGCGCCTCGGCGATGTTCTCGCAGTACGGGTCGATGCCCACCCGGCAGCGCGCACAGGTGCCGCAGCCCCACGGGCCGTAGACGGCCACGGGCTGGCCCACCGTCAGCCCGGTGACCCCGTCGCCGAGGGCGTGCACCCAGCCGGCGTTCTCGTGGCCGAGGGTGAACGGCGGGTTCCACGGCACGGCGCCGGCCTCGAAGTCGTGCATGAGGTGGAGGTCGGAGTGGCACGCGCCGGCGGCCCCGATCTTCACCACCACCTGCCCGGGGCCCGGGGTCGGCTCGTCGACCTCGACCAACTCGGGTTCCGACTTCCAGTTCGGCAACCGTAGCGCGCGCATGAATGTCTCCTGTCCTCCGGTTTCCCGCTCCGCCCGCCGCCTGCCCGCTCAGCGCCCGGTCAAACGATCCGCCTTCCGGTGGCCGCAGCGCTGCGCCACGTCGAGCGGCACGGTGCTGGCCGCCTCCCGCGTCTCACCCCGTCCGGGTGAGTCGGGCTCACCCCCGCCGGTGTCCTGCTCCGAACCGTCGGCTGCCCACACCGACAGGTGCGGCCCGATGCCGAGCCCGCACCGCTGGCCTTGGGTACTGGTCGAAGACCGCGTACGGCTCTGCGACGGTCGCCGGGAGCGCGGTCGTCACGGAACGGCCGGCGCGTCGGGCCGGCCGCCCGGGGTGGCGCCCGACACCGGGGCGGAATCGACGGCCGCCGACCGCTGCGCCGGGATCCCGGACGAGGGCGTGGCGGGGGCGGCCGGTGGTCCGGCACGGCGGGCCAGGCCCCGGTCGACGCCCACGAAGAGCAGGCCGAGCAGCCAGAACGCGACGGCGAAGAAGACCGCGCTGACGCCCACCCCGTCGTAGCCCAGCTCCCCGGCGTCGAGGAACGGGTACGGGTACCGCTCGACCACCAGCCCACGGACCAGCGCGAAACCGAGGTAGCCCAGCGGGAACGCCAGCCACCACGCCGCATACCGCGGGCGGAGCCGGCCCCGCCGGTCGAACAGCGCCCAGTCCGCCACCGCGAGCAGCGGCACGACGGTGTGCAGGAACTGGTTGCCCAGCGCCTCGCCGAACGCGCGGTCGGGCTGCGGCATCGCGAACGGGCTGGCGGGGTTGGCGAGCACCAGGTGGTAGACCACGCCGGTGATGGTGATGTAGAGGGTGACCGCGCCCTTGAGCGGCGACGGCGGCTCGGGACGGTCCCGCCAGGCCAGCCAGGCGGCGTATCCGGCGAGGAGACCGACGGCGACGTTGCTCTGGATGGTGAAGTACGGCAGCAGGCCGGTGACGGTGGCGGGACCCAGCGCGGTGAGCACGATCCCGGCCAGCACGCTGATCACGATCACCACGCGGAAGAGCATCGCCACGCGTCGACGCCGCAGACTCATCGGGGCAAGCTATCAGCCGGGCCGATCTGGGTCACCGGGCGAGCGCCGGCCGGTGTACGTCGGCGTCCCACCGGCTGGCCGAGCCACCCGCGCGGCGCGTTCGTCACGTGCGCGGCGGCCCCTTCCCGACGGCGCCCCGGGGCGGTGCGTGACCCCGGACAGCGGTGGTCCGTCGTGCCCCGCGGCGCGATGGCGTGGGGGTCAGCGCCCGTCGCCGTTGCCCGGTGTGGGGCGACCGTGGTCGGGCGAGACCTGGATGTTGCCGGGCGAGATTCGGATGTTGCCGGGCGAGACCTGGATGTTGCCGGGCGAGATCTGGACGTTGCCGGGCGCCGAGGGGCGGCCGGCCGGGACGGAGGGTGATGTCGTGGGTCGCCCGGACGGCTGGGGGGCCGGGGTGCCGCCGGGCCGGTCGACCGGTGTGCCCGATGACCCGGCGCCCGCCGACTCGCCGGGCAGCAGGCGGTCGCAGTAGCCGGCCACCTTGCCGCGGCCGCCGGCCGCGCGGACGAGGTCGTCGAAGGCCGGCTTGTCCAGGGCACGGCCCGGGCCGTCGCCGTCCGTCCGGTAGGCGCGGCACAGCTCTGCCACGGACGAGCTCGGGTCGGGCCGACCCTCCGTCGTGGTGGGCGGCGCGGACGGCCGGCCGGGACCCGCGGTGGGGGAGACGGCCGGGGGCGGCGCGGGTGTGGCGGTGGTGGGGGCGGGGCCACGCAGCGGTCCGGGCAGGGTGCCCCCGGCCGCGGCGAAGGCCACCCCGCCGGTGACGGCGAGAGCGACACCGGCCAGCGCGGCGCGGACGCCGAAGCCGGCGAGGGCGCGGCCCCGACGACTCCGCTCCGGACTGCCGACGGGGGTGCCGGCCCGCACCAGCCGGTACGCCCGTACCGCGGCGTCCTCCCCGGCGAGCTCAGCGGCGCGGGGTGCGGCACGGACCGCCGTCAGGAGCGACGCGACCGGTTGCGGAGCGTCCCGCGGGTCGACGACCGGACCGCCGAGCAGTCGCTCGACGGTCTCCTGGTCCATCCGGTGTGCTTTCATCTCGTGTCCCTCAGCGCCGCCGGATGCCGGGACGTCACACGGGGTGGAGTGTGACGTCCGACAACCACCGGGCCGGGAAGAGGGGCGGGGCGGGGCCGCGCGGGGACCTCAGCCCATGGTCTTGGCGCCGTCGATGGCCTCGCGGAGGATGTCGGCGTGCCCCGCGTGCTGGGCGGTCTCGGCGATCAGGTGCAGCAGGACGCGGCGGACCGTCCAGCTCGCGCCGGGCTCGAACCAGGGGGCCTGCGGCAGCGGGTGGGCGGCGTCGAGGTCGTGCGTGGCGATCAGCTCGTCGGTCGCGGCGGCCACCCGGTCGTAGTCGGCGAGCAGCCCGGCGAGCGTCTCGCCGTCGTGCATGCGGAACTGGCCGGCCCAGTCGAGGGGCTCGCTGTTCATCGCCTCGGCGCCGCCGACGGCGAACCGCATCCACCGGTGCTCGACCTGCGTCACGTGCTTGATCAGGCCGCCCGGGCACAGCTCGCTGACCGTGCTGCGGGTCGCGGCCTGCTCGTCGGTGAGCCCCGCGACGGTCTGCCGGAGGAAGCCGCGGTGCAGGCGCAGCGTCTCCACCAGGTCGGCCCGCTCGCCGGTCAGCTGCTCTGTCGTGGTCATTCCGCCACCCCTCTTCACGGACGTCCGAACGGGCTCAGGGTAGGGCAGGCCACCGACAGAAACCGCGTCCTGTCGTGCCGGGTTTCCGCCAGCGGTTGCCGATTCGTCCGATCCGCGATCCACTGAACCACATGGGTGTCATCAAGGTGGGCACGGCGTCCTGGGCGGACCAGATGCTGCTGCGCTCGGGGTGGTACCCGCGCGCGGCGAACACCCCGGCCGGCCGGCTCGGCTTCTACGCCGGGCGGTTTCCCCTGGTCGAGGTCGACACCTCCTACTACGCCGTGCCCGTGCCCGAGACGACGCAGGGGTGGGTCGACGCCACGCCGGAGGGGTTCACCTTCGACGTCAAGGCGTTCAGCCTCTTCACCGGCCACCCGACCCCGGTGGCGGCGCTGCCCCGCGACCTGCGCCCGGCCGGCGGCCCGAGCCGGATCCGGCGCCGGGACCTGGCGGCGACCGCGTACGACGAGCTGTGGGACCGGTTCCGGGCGGCGCTCGACCCGATCGCGGCGGCCGACCGGCTCGGCGCGGTCCTGCTCCAGTTCCCGCCGTGGCTGGCCCGCGGCACCGCCGCCGAGCGCCGCATCGCCGAGCTGGCCGAGCGCTGCCGGCCGTGGCGGGTCGCCGTCGAGCTGCGCCACGGGTCCTGGTTCGACGGCACGGCGGCACTGGACACGCTGGGTTTCCTGCGGGAGCGCGACCTGTCGTTCGTCTGTGTGGACATGCCCCAGGGGCACCCGTCGTCGGTGCCGCCCATCCTGTTCGCCACGGCGGAGCTGGCGGTCGTCCGCTTCCACGGGCACAGCAGCGCCTGGGGGACCGGGGACAAGCAGGAGAAGTTCCGCTACGCGTACGGCGACGAGGAACTGGGCCGCTGGTCGGAGCTGCTGACCGAGCTGGCCGGGCAGGCCGGCGAGCTGCACGTGCTGTTCAACAACTGCTGCGGCGACCAGGCCCAGCGCGACGCGGACCGGCTGGCCGAACTGCTGGGCGTCGAACCGGTGGGGCGGGGCCGCCCGGCGCGGGCGGGGGCGGCGTCGCCCTCCTGACGGCGGGCGTGCGACCCGTGTCGGCAGGACCGGGACTAATTGCGTCGACCGGGCCGCGCGGGCTCCGGCATGATCGCCGGGTGGCGGCACCCTCTCGCGCGCTCTTGCGCTGGCAGTTCGACCTGACGTGGTCGCTGTTCGAATACCACCTCGAGCGCCTCGACCCGGCGGACTTCCTCTGGGAGCCGGCCGGGCACTGCTGGACGGTGCGTCGCGGCCCCGACGGCGGCTGGACGCCCGACTGGGCCGACACCGAACCCGACCCGGTGCCGGTCCCGACGATCGGCTGGCTGACCTGGCACATCGGCTGGTGGTGGACGGTCACCACGGACCACCTCCGGGGGCAGCCGCCACGACAGCGCGCCGACGTGGAGTGGCCGGGCGCGGGCGAGCCGACGGTCGCGTGGCTGCGCGGCCTGCGTACCGAGTGGCTCGGTGTCCTCGACCGCCTCACCGACGCCGACCTCGACCGCACGGCATCGTTCCCCTGGCAGGACGACACCGAGCACACGGTGACGCACATGCTCGGCTGGGTCAACGCCGAGTTGATGAAGAACGTCGCCGAGATCGGTCAGCTCCGGCTGCTGCGCGCGGCGGGACCCGGGGCCTGACCGGGCCGCGCCCCGAGGCCGGTGACGGCCGGGACGTACCGCGCCGCCGCCCACGTCGCTCAGGAGCGCCGGCCCCTGGTCCGTAGCGCGTCCTCCGTCCGCTCCTCGACGTCGGCGGCGTCGGGGAAGGACCGCCGGGACGGCGCCGGGTCCGGGGGCGCGCCGGGTCCGGCCGGCAGCGTACGGGTCGGCTCGACCGGCCCGAATCCGTGCCGGCCCCCCTTCCCGGCCGGCCCCGCCGGCTCGCCGGCGCGGCGGTCCCCGCGCCGGCCCTCCGGCACGGCGGTCTCCTCACTTCCCTCGTCCATCGGGTCGTGCTCGCCGGTGCCCCAGGGCGGTTCCGCGTCGAAGCCGTCCCTGGTCACCCATGGGGTGATCGACTCCGGTGTGCGCCTGCCCCCGCTGCGTCCGTCTCCTGCCGCCATGGTCACCTCGCTGGTCGGGTCCGCCGCTACCGGCCCCGATTGCCCGTCCCGGGGCCGGTCATGCCTGCGCGGGTGCCCCGGCGGGGTCGTGCCGGGCGGACTCGCCCCGCCCGACTCGGGACGCGGAGCGGCGCCCCGCCGCCGAGGAGTCGGCGGGGCGCCGGTGGGCACGTCGTCCGGTCAGCGACCGGACATCGCCATCCGCCTCTTCTTGGCCGCCGCGCCCATCGCCATCACTGCTCCCATCCCCTTCGGCAGCCCGCCCGCGCGTCCGAGCATCCCCCGGAACACCTCGCCGGGCTTCTGCTGCTCGCCCATGTACGCGGTCACCACGATCAGCGCCCCCGTCAGCGCGGGCACCGCCCACTGGAGCATCCGCATCTTCCGCTGGCAGGACGCCACGTTCGACGGCGTCTGCGAATTGGGTTCGGTGACCCCCTCGACCGACGGGCCGCCGGCCTTCTCCAGCTTCATGCCGAGCAACCGGCTGTAGCCGGTCACCGCCAGCGCGCCGACCGTCAGCGCGGTCTTCAGGGTGCTGACCCGGGCGACTCCCGACTGCGCCGCCACCCGGGGGCTCTCCGTCACCAGTTCGCCGACGGCGCCCGCGAGGTGGGCCCCGATGGCGGCGGCGTTCACCGGCGTCCACCGGGCCCAGCCGGCCGAGGCCATCGGCAACCGCTGGGTCGAGTCGTTCATCTGTGCCGCCGCGCCGTTGACGCCGAACGCTCCCATCAGGGAGCCCCCGAACCAGGCCGCCAGGCCCAGATCGTGCATCGAGCGCAGTGCGGTGTGCCGTTCGGACATCTGATCCCCTTCCACCGTGTCGGGCGCTGCGGCATACCCGCCGCCCGGTCGGCTATGCCCGTCCGTCACCCGCCGATAGGGCGCGGTCACGCGGATACCGGGGAAGACCGGGGAAGACCGGGAACCGGTGGCGTCGCCGCGGCGCGGACCCGTCCGGGCGGCGGCGGGTACGGCGGTCGCGCCGGCGACGGGGCGCGGCCGGGAGGAGTCGGCGGGGCCGGTGCGGGTAGATCGCGGGACGGACGATCCGAGCGAGAGGGGAAGAGGATGTCGCAGCCCGACGAGAGCCGGGAGAAGACCGCCTCCACCGACGCGGTGCTGATGCACCCGGGCAACGATCCGCGCAAGACGACGTCCCAGGTGCCGCCGCCGCCCGAGCGCGGCGAGACCCGCGTCGAGCGGGACGGCAAGATGGTGCCCGTCGAGACCGACGAGTGACCGGGCCCCGGGCGGCGGGCATGCGGCACGCCGCCCGGGGAGGCGTGCGGGCGACGGCGTGACGTCGGCGGGACCGACCCGGCCGTGGCGCGCCGCGATCGGCCGAGGACGTCTCAGCGGGCCGGCAGGTCCGCGGCGAAGCTGGCCACCCGGGCCGCCAGCGGCGCGGCGGCGCGTACCCAGGTGAAGTGGTCCATCCGGGCGCCGGCCTGCGCCGCGGTGTAGCGCTCGCGCACGACGGGCGCCGCGGCCAGCTTCGCGCAGAGGTGGTCGAGCGTCTCGTGCGGCGTGTACTGGTCGTCGTCGACGCTGACCGCGAGCACGGGGCTGCGCAGCTCCCGGACGGCCGCCTCGGCGTCCACCCCGCCCAGGCGCGGGAAGCGGCCGGTCCGCGCGGTGTGCGCCCAGTCCCGGATCACCCCGCGTGCCTGCCGGCCGCCGAAGCCCCAGCCGGGCCAGACGCCGAGCAGCCGGGCCGTCGCCGCGATCCCCTGGGTGTACGGCAGGACGCCGTACCCGCGCAGGCCCGGGTAGCTGCGCCACCAGGGCATGCCGACGGCGACCAGGGCCAGCCCGTCGACGTCGTGGGCGCCGTGCACGGCGAGGTGCAGCAGCGCGGCCTGCCCGCCAAGGGAGTGCCCGAGCAGCACGGTCTTCCGACCGTCCCGCCGGGCCTTGAGCGCCGCCAGCACGGCGCCCACGTCGGCGGCGAGTTCCGCGTAGCCGTAGCGGCAGGCGCGGCTCGGCGCCGGCGTGCTCTCCCCGGTGCCCCGCAGGTCGGCCACCGCCACGGCGAGGCCGGCGGCGCGCAGCTCGGCGGCGAACGGCCGGTAGTAGCGTGCGCGCACCCCCATCGCGGGTGCGACCAGCACCAGCGGCGCGTCGGCGACGCCGTCCGGCTCGGGGTAGACCTGCAGCCCGATCCGGGCACCGTCGACCTCGACGAACTCCTGCCGGTATTCCCCCGTCGCGTTCATCGCCCCAGGCTACGGCCCGAGGCTACCGGCGGGTAACCGAGGGGTGGTGGGGGGATCACCCGCGTCGCCGCCGCTGGCCGTCAGGCCAGGGCCGGGGCCGTCCGGCCGACCGTGCTGACCGAGGCGTAGACCGTGCTCAACTGCTCGGCGCAGCGCTTCCACGAGTACCGGCTGCGGACCCGGTCCAGCGCCGCCGTGGCGTACGCGAAGCGGCGGACCTTGTCGGCGAGCAGCTGGCGGATCGCGGTACCCAACGCCCGGGGGTCCCGGGGCGGCACGAGGTCGCCGGTGAGGCCGTGGACGACCGTGTCGGCGATGCCGCCGACATTCGAGCCGAACGACGGGCACGCCGCAGGCCATGCCCTCGAGCGGGGCCAGCCCGACCGGCTCGTACCAGGAGGCGGCCACCAGGAGGTCCGCCGAGCGGTACCAGCCGGCCAACTCCGCGCGGGGCACCGCGCCGACCAGCTTCACCCGGTCGGCCACCCCGCAGGACTCGGCGAGCGCCCGGAGCCGGCGGGCGAAGCCGTCCGCGGGGAGCAACCGCGCCGGCGGGCCGCCGACCACCACGCACTCCGCCTCGGGCACGGCCGGCAGGGCCCGGATGACGTCCTGGAAGCCCTTGCGTTCCACCATCCGGCCGACGGTGACGATCCGCCGGCGGGTCGGGTCGCGCGGGGCGACGGGCCCGTCGGGACGGAAGACCTCCTGGTCGACCCCGCAGGGGACCAGCACCATCCGGGACCGGGGCACGCCGAGGCGGACCAGCTCGCCGATCTCGTCCTGGCACTGCACGACGACCCGGTCGGCGGCCCGGCCCAGGGCCCGCTCGTAGCCGATCCGGCCTGGTGGACTGGTGTCCTGGGCGCCCTGCTGCCGCCGCGCGACGGTGCCGAGCGAGTGGTACGTCAGCACCACCGGGACCCCGGTGCGCCGGCCGGCGTGCAGGGTGGCCAGGCCGCTCATCCAGTGATGGGCGTGCGCCACGTCCGGCGTCCAGTCGCCGTCGCGCCACTGACCGGCCAGCCAGCGCCCGAACTCACCCAGGTGCGGCATCAGCTCACTTCCGGGCAACCGCAGCGCCGGCCCGGCCGGCACGTGGCACACCTGGTAGCCGTCCGGAGTGGAGACGGTGTCGGGCTGGGCGGCGGACTCCCGGCGGGTGTAGACGCGGACGTCGTGCCCCTCGCGCACCAGTGCGGTGGCCTGCTCCGCCACCCGCGTGTGCCGCCCGCCGGCCTCCCCGAGGACGGCGAGCGGGCTGGCGTGCTCCGAGATCATCGCGATGCGCATGTCTTCCTCCATCGGCCGGCCCGGTCGTCGGGGAACGGGTCGCGCCGCGGACGGTGCCGCCCCGCGAGCCCGTCGCACCCGCATGCGGAGTCCCTACCCCCGGCCTTGTCGCCTAACCGCCGGCCCGCCGAGTTCCCAACGGGCCGCCCGGCCGGCGGCGCGGACCCGGCCGGTGGTGGGGCGAACGCCTCACCACCGGTGGCCGGTCGGTCGCGGAGGTCAGTTCCGGTCGTCGCGGAGCATGCCCGGGCCGAACACCTCGTAGGCGATCCGCTCCGCCGGCACCCCCCGCCGCAGCAGGCCACCCCGGACGGTGTTCATGAACGGCAGCGGCCCGCAGAGGTGCACGTGGGCGTCGGGGGAGAGCGGGATCAACGCGGGGTCGACCCGGCCGCCGGCCACCTCGGCGGCCAGCCCGGCCAGCTCGGCGTCGGTGACGTCCTCGTACCACAGGGCGGTGCGCAGGTTGGGCAGCGCGGCGTGCAGGCGTGGCAGTTCGCCGCGGAACGCGTGCGCCGCGCCGGCCCGGTCGGCGTGCACCAGCACCACCGGGCGGTGCGGCTCGGTGGCCGCCAGGTGCTCCAGGGCGGACATTGCCGGGGTCAGCCCGATGCCGGCGCTGACCAGCAGCAGCGGGCCCTCCCCGGCCACCGCGCTGACCTCGCCGAAGGGCGGGCTGAGCCGGAGGGTGTCGCCCTCGGCCACGTGCTCGTGCAGGAAGGTGGAGACCATGCCGTCGGGGCCGGCGCCGGTGCCGCGTACCCGCTTGACGGTGATCCGCCAGTGGTCGGCCCCCGGCCGGCCGGAGAGGCTGTACTGGCGGATCTGCTGCCCGCGCCCCTCGTCGAGGTCGACGGCGACCGAGGCGTACTGGCCCGGGACGAAGGCGGGCACCGGGCCGCCGTCGGCCGGGACCAGGGTGAACGAGACGACGTCCACCGCCTCGGTGACCCGACCGGTGACCCGCCAGTCCCGCCAGACCGACGCGCCCTCGGCGAGCCCCGCCCCGACGTAGAGGCGGGCCTCCCGGGCGATCAGCTCGCAGGCCAGCAGCCAGTACACCTCGTCCCAGGCCGCCGCGACCTCCGGGGTGACCGCGTCGCCGAGCACCTCGCCGACGGCGGCGAGCAGGTGCCGGCCGACGATCGTGTACTGGTCGGGGGTGATGCCGAGCGAGGCGTGCTTGTGCGCGATCCGGTCCAGGATCGGGCCCCACGGCGCGTCGCTGCCGCCGGTCAGGTGTTCCGCGTACGCGACCACGGAGGCTGCGAGCGCGGCCTTCTGCGCCCCGGTCGCCTGGTTGCCGCGGTTGAAGATGTCGAGCAGCTCCGGGTGGGCGTCGAACATCCGCTGGTAGAACCGGCCGGTGATCGCCTCGCCGTGCGCCTGCACGGCGGGCAGGGTCGCCGTCACCACTGCTGTTGAGGACTCCGAGAGCACGACTTGTCTCCTTATGCGCTGAACCGCTCGGACCATGCCAGCAAAACAGGCATTCGAGATACCTCTTTAGGGCCGAAGGTCCCGGGTCGAGGGTCGGGTGGATCACAGATTGCGTCCGTCGGCCCGTGGTGGGGCGCGTCGGCGCTGGCTAGGGTCGGGACGTGAAGCTCAACCGGTCCACCGACATGGCGCTGCGGATCGCGATGCTCGCCGCCGCGAACCCACGGCGGATGACCGTGGACGAGCTGGCCGACCAGCTGGCGCTGCCCCGCAACCACGTGGCGAAGGTGGTGCAGCGGTTGCAGCGGCTCGGCGTGCTGGTCACGATCCGGGGCCGCTCCGGCGGGGTCGCCTTCGCCGAGGGCGGCCACGAGACCACGGTCGGGCGGGTGGTCCGGGCGTTCGAGGGCGACGACGAGGTGGTGTCCTGCGACGAGCCGGCCTGCTCGCTGCGCGCGGCCTGCCGGCTCCGGGACGAGTTGCGTCGGGCCCGTGACGCCTTCCTCGCCGCGCTGGACGGGGTGACCCTCGGCGGCCTCGTCGACGGGCCGACCGGTCCGGTGCTGCTCGCCCTCGGCATGCCCCGCGCCCGCCCCGCCCCGGGACGTGACTGATCCGGGCGCGGACGCGGCGGAACCCCGCGCCGGGCGGCACGGGGTTCCGGGACGCGGTCGGGGTCAGGACACGGTGACGGAGCCGTCGGCAGCGCGGACGCAGGCCACGGAGCGGGCGCCGGTGGCGGCCGCGCCGGTCAGGCACTGCCCGAGCACCTGGTGGCCGGCGGCGTTCGGGTGCCACGACTCCTGGCAGGTCTGGAAGTAGCTCACGCAGGTGTTCGCGATCCGCTGGATGGCGATCTTGTCCTTGCCGGCGAGGCTGGTGACGAAGACGCCGTTCGGCGGGCTGTCCTGGAGCCGGATCGGGGTGGCCAGCGCCCCGGTCGGGCTGGCCCCCGACTCGCAGAGCCGGGCGCCGTCGAAGGCCCGCTGCACGTTGAGGTGGACCAGGTCCGCGCCGGGGAACTCGGCGGCCAGGGCGTCGCGGGTGGACCGCACCAGGGTGCCCAGGCCCTGCGAGAAGCGGTGCCCCGGCAGCAGGCTGGCCCGGTGGATCGGGCAGCCGGCCGCGTACCGCTCGGCGCCCAGTGCGCGGAACTTGTCCCGGGTGTCGTCCCGGCTGTCCTCGCTGTGGAAACTCGGCTCCAGGTCGAACGGCAGCGGGTTGGTGTAGTCCTGGAAGACGATCCGGTGCTGGCCGTCGGCGTCGATCTCGCGCAGCGTGGTGAGCAGCTGGCGTACGGCCGAGGTGGTCTCCGCGGTCGCGGCGCTCCATTGGGCGGCGGTGGCCAGGTCGCCGTCCGTGCAGGGCTCCTGCTCGACCGGCCCGCCCAGGTAGGCCCAGAACTCCCACCAGCCGGTCCAGGCGTCGGCGATGAACCGGTTGGCGCACTTCTCGGCGACGTCGCCGAAGGTGAACGAGCTGTTGTTCGAGCCGAGTCCGAGCAGCACCAGGTCGATGTCGTGGGTCCGACCGACCGCGCGGAGCTGGTCGAGCTGGGCGGCCACCTGCCGGCCGCCGGCGCGGGCCGACGAGGCGGTGGCGATGTCGTGCGGCTGGCCGCCGGAACACGCGAGGTTGAACCGGTCCTGGATGCCCGGCAGGCTCGCCCGGTGCAGCGAGGCGTTCGCCGAGCGGTGGCAGAAGAACGCGTTGCTGTTGGGCGCGGTCCAACCCGGGAATCCCTGGGCGACCCCGGCGACGTCGACGACCGGGGTGTACGCGCCGGCGCCCTCGCCGCTGATGAAGCTGTCGCCGAGGGCGACCGCGGCGGTGGGTGGCGCCGCCGCGGCCGGGGCGGGCAGCCCGACGGCGGTCGACAGTGCGGCGGCGGCGACGGCGAGCGCCGCCGCGAGAGTCGTACGACGGAACCTGGACATGACGTCCTCCATCTGCACATCGAAATGTGAAAGATCCTCTCGGCCGCGATCCCATCACCTCGGTACGACGGACGTCAATGGCTCGGCACGGAATGGTCCGATGCGGGACGCGCCCGCCCCGGTGCACCGGGGCGTTTCCACCTGGCAGCAGCCCCTCCCGGCGTCGACCACACCGGGTCCCGGTGGCCGGCGGGCATCGGGTGCCCATGACGGAGCGTCGATCATCGGGCGGCCCGGGGTTTGCCCTGGCGGTCTATGTCCCGCTTGTGCTCACAGGATGTGACGGCTATGGACACCGGTCGAAGTGCGTCTCTACAGTTCCGGCGTCCGGCTTTCTACTTCCACGGGGGTTGCGGTGGCCGTCGGCCGCTCGATGCACGCTGTCCAAGTCCAGAAACGATCCGTACGCCGCCTGATGGCCAGCGGGCTCGCGGCGGCGCTCGGCGCCACCGTGCTGGCCCCGCCCGTGTCGGCCGCGCCGCCGGCCGCCGCCGGTACGGGCACCGCCACCGAGGCCGCGCGGGCCGCCGTGGCGGCCGAGCGGACCGGCCAGCGGGTGGAGGTCCTCTCCGCCCGCACCGAGTTGACCCAGGTCTTCGCCAAGCCCTCCGGCGGCTTCGTCGCCGAGACCGCCGCCGTCCCGCAGCGGGTCCGCCAGGGCGACGGGTCGTGGGCCGACGTAGACCTCACCCTGCGCCGCGACGGCGCGGGCGGGTTCCGCCCGGCGGTCTCCCCGGCCGACGTGCGGTTCTCGGCCGGCGGGCGCGGCCCGGCCACCACGCTGACCAGCGGTGGGAAGTCCCTGACCCTCGCCTGGCCGGGGGAGTTGCCCGCGCCGGTGGTCAGCGGGGACGCCGCGACCTACCCCGAGGTGCTGCCCGGGGTGGACCTGGTGCTCCGGGCCACCCACACCGGCTTCACCCATGTGTTCACGGTGAAGACCCCGCAGGCGGCCGCGAACCCGGCCCTGCGGGAGATCCGCTTCGACCTCGACGGCGACGTGCGGGTCCGGCGCGACGCCGACGGCTCGCTGCGGGCGCTGGCCGGGGCGGCCGAGGTGGCACGCAGCGCGCCGGCCGAGATGTGGGACTCGACCACGACCTCCGCCACCGGCCGGTCGGCCGCGGGGAAGTCCTCCGCCGCAGGTCCCGGCGCGGGGGCCCGGACGGCGCCGGTCGCCACCGCGATCGACGCCGCCGGCGACCTGGTGCTGCGCCCCACGCCGGGCCTGCTCGACCCGGCGCGGGCCAGCTTCCCGGTCTACATCGACCCGGCCTGGTCCGTAGGCCGGAGCCGCTGGGCGTACGCCACCAGCGACAACTTCACCAACAGCGACACCACGCGGGCCATCGTCGGATACCTCCCCGACAGCAACCGCACCTACCGCTCGTACTTCGAGTTCCCGACCAGCACCCTGGTCGGCAAGCACATCGAGTCGGCATACGTGCGGATGAAGCTGGACCACTCCTGGAGCTGCTTCGCCACGCCGACCTACATGCACCAGTCGGCGCCCATCGCGACCACCCCGCGCACCGCCTGGGCGCCGGCGCTGACCACGCTCAGGGCCAGCGCCAGCGCCAGCGCGTGCGCCAGCGGCACCAGTCCGCAGCCTGACGCCATCATGAACTTCGCCGGGAGCAACGTCACGGCGGCCATCCGGACCCAGGCCACCACCGGCGCCACCTCGATCACGTTCGGCTTCTGCGCGTGCAGCGACTCGGCCGGCGCCGGCGAGGGAGACCAGAACCGGTACAAGAAGTTCTACCCGGACGAGGCCCGCCTGGTGGTCGACTACGACTCCCTGCCCGGCCAGCCGACCGGCCTGCAGGTCGGCGGGCAGGCCTGCGTCACCGGCGGTCGGGTCGCCCTCGCGACCCCGCCGACCCTGTCGGCCGTCTTCCCCGACGAGGACGCCGGCCAGACCCTGCAGACCGCGTACGAACTGCTGGAGATCCCGGCCTCGGGGAGCTACGACAGCAGCACGCCGCGGCTGACCCCGCCGGCCGGCTCGGCGGTGACCGCCGGTGCCCGCTCCACCACGGCGCCCGTGACGGGCGTCAGTGGCGGCAAGTCGTACGCGTGGCGCGCCCGCAGCACCGACCCCGCGCCGTACGGCCTGCTCAGCCCCTGGTCGGCGTGGTGCGAGTTCACCGTCGACGACAACGCCCCGACGGTGACCGTCGACCCGGTCACCAACCCCGCCCCGCCCGGCCAGTTCTACACCTACAAGCTCCGCTCGCCCGACTCCGACGTGGTGACCTTCCGCTACGGCTGGACCAGCCCACCCACGGAGGAGGCGGAGGCCGGCACCACTCTCGGCTACCCGGGGAAGACCGTCTCCGTGACGCTGACCACCCCGGCGTACGGCACGAACACCCTGTACGTGGCGGCCGTGGACAGTGCCGGGAACGTCGGGTACGGCTCCCTTGTTGTCCAGGTGGACCCGCCCGCGGCCGGCTGACCCGCGAACCGGTCACGGCGCCGCCGGGCGCCGGATCCGGACAGAGCACGCGACGACGCCGCCGAGGCCCGCACCACACGACGTGGTGCGGGCCTTGCTGCGGGGCGCCGTCGTCCTGTCGCATCTCCCGGTTAGGCTCGCTGCGGCGCGCCGGCCGACCGCCGATGTCGGACGCGGCACCACACCGCCGAGACCTGGGAGTACGACCAGTTGACCGCAGAGCCTGAGACCCTGTACGGAGCCGACGACCTCACGCACCTCGAGGGGCTGGACGCCGTCCGCAAGCGGCCCGGCATGTACATCGGCTCCACCGACAGCCGTGGCGTGGGTCACCTCGTCAACGAGATCCTCGACAACTCCACCGACGAGGGCGTCGCCGGCCACGCCGCGAAGGTCGAGGTGACGCTGCACGCCGACGGCTCCGTCCAGGTCGACGACGACGGGCGGGGCATCCCCACCGACGTGCACGCCAAGTCCGGCATCTCCGGCGTCGAGCTGGTGCTGACCCGGCTGCACGCCGGCGGCAAGTTCGGCGGCTCCGGCTACAAGACCTCCGGCGGCCTGCACGGCGTGGGCGCCTCGGCGGTCAACGCCCTGTCCCGCCGGTTCGACGTCACGGTCCGCCGGGGCGGCAAGATCCACGCGATGTCGTTCCGGCACGGCGTGCCGGGAATCTTCGACGGCGACGGCCCCGAGGCGGCCTTCACCCCGGGCCCCGGGCTCCAGATCGTCGGCGCGATGAAGCGCGGCCAGCGCACCGGCACCTCGATCCGCTGGTGGCACGACGCGCGCTACTTCGAGACCGGCGCCGCGCTGGACGCGGACGCCGTCCGGATGAAGCTGCGCAACACGGCCTTCCTGGTCCCCGGCGTGAGCTACACGCTGCGCGACCACACCGGCGAGGAGCCGACCGAGGAGCGCTTCCACTACCCCAACGGCCTGACGGACATGGTGGAGTTCCTCGCCCCGGCCGGCGACCGGCCGGTCTCCGGCACGCTGCTGGTCACCGGCGAGGGCACCTACCGGGAGAACGCCGCCGACGCCAACGGGGTCATGCAGTCCAACGTGCAGCGGCGGGCCGAGGTCGAGGTGGCCTTCCGCTGGGGCACCGGCTACGAGCGCACCGTCGAGTGCTTCACCAACACCATCCGCAACGCCCACGGCGGCACCCACCGCAAGGGCTTCGAGCGGGCCCTGGCACGTACCCTCGCCGACGCGGTCCGCAACACGCGTGGCCTGCTGAAGGCCAAGGAGGACCCGCCCACCCTGGACGACGTCCTGGAGGGCATGACGGCGGTCGTCCACGTCCGGATCCCGGAGCCGCAGTTCACCTCGCAGACCAAGGACGAGCTCTCCACCGCCGGCATCACCAAGGTGATGCAGTCGCTGATCGAGCAGCACCTGAAGTCCTGGCTGGAGGACCGGCGGACCAAGGCCGAGGCGCGCACGGTCCTGCAGAAGATCGTCGACGCGGCCCGGGTGCGGCTGACCCAGAAGCAGCAGAAGGACGCCGCCCGGCGCAAGACCGCCCTGGAGGGCGCGTCGATGCCGGCCAAGCTGGTCGACTGTCGCGCGGCGGGCATCGAGCGCAGCGAGCTGTTCATCGTGGAGGGCGACAGCGCCCTCGGGACAGGTCGACTTGCCCGATCTGCCGAATACCAGGCGCTTCTTCCGATCCGGGGCAAGATCCTCAACGTGCAGAAGGCCAACCTCCAGCAGGTGCTCGACAACGCCGAGTGCGCCGCCATCGTGCAGGTGCTCGGTGCCGGCTCCGGCCGCACCTTCGACCTCTCGGCCATGCGGTACGGCCGGGTGCTGATCATGGCGGACGCCGACGTGGACGGCGCGCACATCCGCACCCTGCTGATCACGCTCTTCGCCCGCTACATGCGGCCGCTGATCGAGGCCGGCCGGCTCTACGCGGCCATGCCGCCCCTGCACAAGATCACCACGAAGGGGCGCAACCCGCAGACGATCTACACCTACACCCAGGCCGAGATGGAGGCGACCGTCCGCAAGCTGGAAAAGGCCGGCAAGCAGATCGTCACCCCGATCCCGCGCTTCAAGGGTCTCGGCGAGATGGACGCCGACGAGCTGTGGGAGACCACGATGAACCCGGCCACCCGGGCGGTCCGCCGGATCACCCTCGACGACGTCGACGCCGCCGAGCGGATCCTCGAACTGCTGATGGGGGAGAAGGTCGAGCCGCGCCGCAACTGGCTGATCGACTCTGCCGACCGGGTCGACCGCGAGGCGATCGACGCATGACCAGGCCCGCCACCACCCGTCCGGAAGAGAGCTGACCGATGGCACGCCGCAAGGACGACCGCGCCAAGGTGGACCTGTCCGCCTTCGACCAGGCCGGCGCGCGGGTCTTCGACAACCCGCTGGTCACGGAGGTCTCCGACTCCTACCTGGAGTACGCCTTCTCGGTGATCCACTCGCGGGCGCTGCCCGACGCCCGCGACGGCCTCAAGCCGGTGCACCGGCGCATCCTCTGGTCGATGTACGAGCAGGGGCACCGCCCCGACCGGGGGCACGTGAAGTCCGCCCGCATCGTCGGCGACGTGATGGGCAAGTACCACCCGCACGGCGACACCGCGATCTACGACGCGATGGTCCGGCTCGCCCAGGACTTCTCGCTCAACGCTCCGCTCATCGACGGGCACGGCAACTTCGGCAGCCCGGACGACGGGCCGGCGGCGGCGCGCTACACCGAGGCCCGGATGTCGCGGGAGGCCATGCTGCTCGTCGGCGAGCTGGGCGAGGACACGGTCGACGTGGAGCCCAACTACGACGGCTCGCTGACCCAGCCCACCGTGCTGCCGGCGGCCTTCCCCAACCTGCTGGTCAACGGCGCGTCGGGGATCGCGGTCGGCATGGCGACGAACATGATCCCGCACAACCTCGGCGAGGTGGTCTCCGCCGCCCGCTGGCTGATCAACCACCCGGACGCCACGCTGGACAAGCTCATGGAGTTCGTCCCCGGGCCCGATCTGCCCACCGGTGGCCTGCTGCTCGGGCTCGACGAGGTGCGCCGTGCGTACGAGACCGGGCGCGGCGTGGTCCGGATGCGGGGGAAGGTGGAGATCGGCCCGCTGGAGGGCAGCCGGGGCCGGCAGGCGATCACGGTCGTCGAGCTGCCGTACGGCGTAGGCGCGGAGAAGGTCATCGCCGCGATCACCAACGAGGTCAACAAGACCAAGCGGCTCACCGGCATCGCCGACGTCAAGGACCTCACCGACCGGGAGAGTGGCACCCGCCTGGTCATCGAGTGCAAGGTCGGGGTCAACCCGCAGGCCCTGCTCGCCGACCTCTACCGGCTCACCCCGCTGGAGCAGTCGTTCGGCGTCAACAACCTGGTGCTGGTCGACGGGCAGCCGCAGACCCTCGGGCTGAAGGCGCTGCTGGAGGTGTTCCTGGCCCACCGCTACGAGGTGGTGACCCGGCGCAGCTCCTACCGCCGCCGCAAGCGCGAGGAGCGGCTGCACCTGGTCGACGGTCTGCTGATCGCCCTGCTCGACATCGACAAGGTGGTCAAGCTGATCCGGGCCAGCGAGGACGCCCAGGCCGCCAAGGACGGCCTGATGCAGAAGTTCAGGCTCTCCGAGATCCAGGCCACCTACATCCTGGACACTCCGCTGCGCCGGCTGACCAAGTACGACCGGATCGAGCTGGAGGCCGAGCAGGAGAAGCTCCGCACGGAGATCGCCCAGCTCTCCACGATCCTCGACGACCCGAAGGTGCTGAAGAAGGTCGTCTCGGACGAGCTGGCGGCGGTGGTGAAGCAGTTCGGCGCCCCGCGCCGCACCACCCTGGTCGACGGCGACCTCAAGGAGGTGCTGGCCGCGTCCGCGCCGGCCGGCCCGCTGGAGGTCGCCGACGACCCGTGCCAGGTGATCCTGTCCGCGACCGGGCTGGTCGCCCGGACGGCGGCGGAGTCGGAGGAGGCGTCCGAGGGGCGCCGGCGGCACGGCCGCGTCAAGCACGACGCAGTACGCGCCATCGTCCACTCCACCGCCCGGGGTCGGGTGCTGCTGGTGACCAGCGCCGGCCGCGCGTTCAAGGTCGACGTGCTGCCGCTGCCGGTGCTGCCCGAGCAGGCCGGGACGGTGTCGCTGCGCGGCGGGATGGCCGCCGCCGAGCTGGTGCCGCTGGAGCCGGGGGAGACGGTGGTCGGGCTGGCGCCGCTGGGGCCGACGGCCGAGGGCTCCCCGGGGCTGGCGCTGGGCACCCGGCAGGGCGTGGTCAAGGTCTGCGCGCCGGAGTGGCCCGTCCGCTCCGACGAGTTCGAGGTGATCGGCCTGCGCGAGGGCGACGAGGTGGTCGGGGCGACCTGGCTGACCGACGGGGCGGAGACGCTCACCTTCGTCACCTCGGAGGCGTCGCTGCTGCGCTTCTCCGCCGGGCTGGTGCGTCCGCAGGGCCTCAAGGGCGGCGGCATGGCGG
This sequence comes from Micromonospora sp. NPDC023814, assembly GCF_040639595.1. Taxonomy (NCBI): domain Bacteria; kingdom Bacillati; phylum Actinomycetota; class Actinomycetes; order Micromonosporales; family Micromonosporaceae; genus Micromonospora; species Micromonospora sp. NPDC023814. The sequence goes on along the minus strand of NZ_JBFAAF010000010.1, from coordinate 92,636 downwards.
GCATCAACCTGCCGGCCGGTGCCCGGGTGGTGTTCTTCGGCGCGGTCCGCACCGACGACCTGGGTCACGGCGAGCCGATGGTGGTCACCTCCACGGGAGCCACGGTGAAGGTGACGCCGTTCCAGGCGTACCCGGCGAAGGGGCGGGCGACCGGCGGGGTGCGCGCCCATCGCTTCCTCAAGGGCGAGACCGACGTGGTGGTCGCCTGGGTCGGGTCGCGCCCGGTGGGCGCGACCGCCACCGGCGAGCCGGTGGAACTGCCGGCGGCGGACCCGCGCCGCGACGGCTCCGGCTTCGCCGTCATGCTCGGCCCGACCGTCGTCGGCCATCAGGTCGAACGCGACTGACCCCCCGGACGGGCGAGGGGGCCGCTGCTGACGCAGCCGCCCCCTCGCCCGTCCCCCCACCCGACTACTCCCCGCGTTGATCATGAAGTTGTTGCGCGACCGCCGGTGCCGAGGACAACAACCTCATGATCAACGGGCTCCGGCCCGGGGTCAGAGTTCGGGTTCGGGGGTCTGGCGGGGGGCGGAGGTGGTGCCGCGCAGGCGGGCCACCAGGCGCATGCCGTGGTAGACGACCAGGGCGGCGGCGGTGCCCAGGGCGATGCCGTTGAAGGAGAGGTCGCCGGCGGTGAGGGTGTAGTTCGCCGCGCCGACGATCACCGCGACGGCCGCCGTCATCAGGTTCACCGGGTCGTGGAAGTCCACCCGGTTCTCGATCCAGATCCGGGCGCCGAGGATCGCGATGAGGCCGTAGAGGGCGGTGGTGGCGCCGCCGAGCACGCCGGCCGGCACGGTGAGGATCAGCGCGCCGAACTTCGGGCTGAGCCCCAGCAACACCGCCGCCACGCCGGCCACCCAGTACGCGGCGGTGGAGTAGACCCGGGTCGCGGCCATCACGCCGATGTTCTCCGCGTACGTGGTGGTGCCGGAGCCGCCGCCGGAGCCGGCGAGGACGGTGGCCAGCCCGTCGCCCAGGAACGCCCGGCCCATGTCCCGGTCCAGGTTGCGGCCGGTCATCGCGGCGACGGCCTTGACGTGCCCGGCGTTCTCGGCGATCAGCACCAGGATCACCGGGATCACCAGCACCACCGCGCGCAGGCTGAAGCTCGGCGCGTGGAACTGCGGCAGGCCGACCCAGGCGGCGTCCCGCAGCCCGTCGACCGCCTTCGGGTCCAGGTCGCCGAGCGCGGCGGCGAGCAGCCAGCCGACCAGCACGCCCAGCAGGATGGACAGCCGGGCCAGGAAGCCCCGGAAGGCGACCGTGGCGAGCAGGATCGCGGCCAGGGTCACCACCGCGATCAGCGGCTGCGCCTTCACCCCGGTGCCGCTGCCGCCGCCGTCCCACGCGACCGGGGCGAGGTTCAGGCCGATCAGCGCGACGATCGCCCCGGTGACGACCGGCGGCATCAGCGCGTCGATCCAGCGCGACCCGGCGAGTTGCACGACCAGCCCGACGCCGGCCAGCGCGACGCCGGCCACGACGATGCCGCCCAGCGCCGGGCCGATGTCCCCGCCGGCCTTCGCGGCCAGCACCGGCGCGATGAAGGCGAACGACGAGCCGAGGTACGAGGGCAGCCGGTTGCCGGTGATCAGCAGGAACAGCAGCGTGCCGATCCCGGAGAAGAAGAGGGTGGTGGCCGGCGGGAAACCGGTGATCAGCGGCACCGTGAAGGTGGCGCCGAACATGGCCACGACGTGCTGCACGCCGACGCCGAGCGTGCGCGGCCAGGACAGCCGTTCGCCGGGGTGGACCACGTCGCCGGGGCGGACGGACCGGCCGTCGCCGTGGACCGTCCAGGCGGACCAGCGGGAGCGCGGCTCGGTGGAAGCTTCTGTCATGGGTGGCCCTTCGCGTCGTCAAGAGGTGACGGGGGCGCTGACGAAACCCAGGAGTCGTTTCTAGCAGAGCGCCGCCCCGCCCCACCCGCCACCCCGGCCACCAGGCACGATCGGTCCCGCACCTGATGTCCCTGTCATGCGGCCGATGGCGTTTTGTCCGGACAGGAGGTGCAAGATCGGCGGGCGGGGACCGGGACGGGAGTCAGCTGCCGGTGAGGACCCGGTCGTGGTCGGGGCCGGACTGGCGGACGATCGTCGGTGCCGGATGCGTGGGGCGCAGCGTGAGCAGGCTGCCCACCAGGCCGGAGAAGAGCACGACCACGCCGAGCGCGATCGCGGTGGCCGACGGGAGCACCACCCGCAGCGTGTCGTGCGGGTTCAGGTCGCCGAACCCGTCCAGCCCCCAGTAGGCGACCGCCCCGACGGTGCCGGCGACGCCGGCGACGAGCAGCAGCAGGCCGACGGTGACGCTGGTCTCCAGCCGCAGCAGACGGATCCAGCGGTCGGACGCGCGCTGCGGGACGAGCCTCTCCTGCCGGCCGTAGATCTCGGCGAGGCCACCGAAGAGCACGAGCTGCATCCCGACGAGCACCATCAGGCAGGCGTACACGAGCGTGCTGACGTCGAGCCGGACGGGGCCGAGGGTCAGCGGGCCCGGGGTGAGCGCCCCCACGCCGGCCAGCCCGAGCGCGGTCAGCGCGGCGCCCGGCCGGACGAGGGTCTTGCGCGGCGCGAACACCAGCAGGAACCGCAGGTGCCGCCAGCCGTCCCGCCAGGTCCGCAGGTGCGGCGGGCGGGACCGGCCGTCCGGCGACAGGGTGGTCGGCACCTCGACGATGTCGTACCCGGCCAGCGCGGCGCGCACCACCAGCTCGGAGGCGAACTCCATGCCCGGCATGCACAGCCCGAGCGCGCGGATCCGCTCGGCGTTGAAGCCGCGCATGCCACAGTGGAAGTCCCGCACCTCGCGCAGCCCGAACAGCCGCCGGCCGAGCCAGCTCAGGACCGGGTTGCCCAGGTAGCGGTGCAGGGGCGGCATGGCGCCCGGTGCGATGCCGCCCCGGAACCGGTTGCCCATCACCACGTCGTGCCCGGCGCGCAGCGCCTCGACGAACGGGCCGAGGTCGGCCAGCGCGTACGAGTCGTCGGCGTCGGCCATGATGACGTACCGGCCGCGCGCCTGGTCGATGCCGTTGAGCAGGGCGCCGCCGTAGCCGCGGATCGGGGCGTGCACCACCCGGGCGCCGGCCCGCTCGGCGATCTCCTGCGACCCGTCGGTGGACCCGTTGTCGGAGACCAGCACCTCCCCGACGACCCCGCACTCCCGCAGCGAGCGCAGCGCCTTGCGGACGCAGACCTCCAGCGTCTCAGCCTCGTTGAGGCACGGCAGCAGCACCGTGACCTCGATCTCCGGTTCGTTCGTCATGCTCCCCGTTGCTTTCTGCCGTGGTGGGCGCGAGCCTGTCCGGCTCGCCGTCAGCCGAGATGAGCCCGCCCGGATCGTCGTCGGCCGGCGGGCGCCTGACCGGCTCGCCGTCGGCCGGCGCGGGCCGATCCGTCGGATGGGATGTCGAGCGCAGCCGCTGCCAGCCGAGGGCGGCGGCGATCGGGAGGAACGCCAGGGCCGGCAGGCCGTAGCGGTGGTCGAACATCGACGTGGCCACCGAGAAGACCATGATCCCGAGGCCGATGCCGGCGTACAGCAGGGCGATCAGGCTCAGCCGCAGCCGGCCCCGGCGCGGCCACACCGCCCCGACCAGCGCGATCAGCACCATGGCGGCCAGGACCGGCGGCGGGGTGACGCCGTACCGGCCGTAGCCGTGCAGGAAGCGGCTGGCCGCGTTCGGCTCGACGTCCCGCGACGGCGCCGGTTTCCACTCGTAGCCGGGGCTGGCGGTGCGCGGCACGCAGTCGCGGTCGGCCGCCCAGTCGGTCGGCGCGGGCTGCGGCCGCCACCAGTTGGCCAGGCACGACTCGGTCGGCGCGAGGGGGGTCGGCCAGAAGTAGCGTGCGGTGTCCGACGCCACGGCGGCCAGGTAGTCGCCGGGCTGCTGGCGGAGCACCTCCCGGGCGAACTCGTCGAGGTCCTCGGGGCGTTCGGCGTCGCGGATGGGGCTGTCCCGGTTCCAGATGAACCAGTCGGGCCGGGCGGGGCGCTGGTCCAGCGGCTGCGTCGGGCAGAGCTTGCGCAGCCCCGGCCGCAGCTCCAGCCGGTCGCAGTCGGCGATCTGCGCGGTCCGTCCGTAGAGGAACTTCCCGCCCTCCAGCCCCAGCGCGCCCTTCACGGTGCCGATGCCGGCGAAGGCGGCACCGAAGAACACGACGATGCCGAGCAGGTACGCGGCGGGCGCCCGCCAGCCGCGCCACGGCACGAGGAGGAACAGCAGCAGGGCGCCGAGGGCGACCACGCCGGTGGGTCGGGTCGCCATGCCCAGCGCGACGGCGACGCCCGCGCCCAGGGCGGCGAGCGTCCCGGGCCGTTCCCGGCGGACCAGCAGCAGCGCCGCGACGGCCAGCGTGGTGGTGAACAGCGTCTCGGTGAGCAGGTACTGCTCCAGCGTGAGCTGGGTGGCGTCGAGCAGGATCGGCGTCGCGGCGAGCGTGGCCGGCCACGGGCCGACGCCCAGGCGGCGCAGCAGCAGGTAGGACGCGACGCCCAGGGCGAGCCCGGCGAGGTGCTGCAGGGCCACCACGGAGGCGACCGTGCCGGTCCACTCGAAGGCCTTGAGCAGCCACGGGTACGTCCACCGGGCCGGCATGTCCGGCCACTGTGCGGAGAGCCGGAGGTACGTGCCGGAGTCGCCCTGGAACCACAGCGCGGGCGGGTACGCCGCCATCGTCGTGATCCTCAGCGCGAGGCCGGCGGCGAGCACGACGACGAGCCCGACGTGGCGACGCAGCAGGGCGGGGAGGGAACGAGCGCCGGCCCGCCGTGCGGCCGGGCGTCCAACGAGCACGGAAAGCTCCAGGAGACAGCGGAGAGTGATTGAATGGTCAAGCTAGCACGGTGACCGGTGACGGTGGGTGCACCGACCCGGACCCGAGGGCGGCTCAGGCGACGCCGGCGGGTCGAAACTGGACGCTGACCCGGGGCCCGACGGGGCGGGCGGTCTTCGGCACCGCGTGCTCCCAGGTGCGCTGGCAGGAGCCGCCCATCACCACGAGGTCGCCGTGCCCGAGCGGGAAGCGCAGGCTGTCGCCGCCGCCCCGGGGCCGCAGCAGCAGCGTGCGCGGCGAGCCGAACGAGACGATGGCGACCATCGTGTCGGTGTGCGCGGAGCGGCCCTGGGTGTCGCCGTGCCAGGCGACGCTGTCCCGGCCGGAGCGGTAGAGGCACATGCCGGCGGTGACGAAGGGCTCGCCCAGCTCGGGCGCGTAGTGCCGGGTGAGCGCGGCGCGCGCCTGCGTGAGCAGCGGGTGCGGCAGCGGCCGGTGGCCGGAATACCAGCACAGCAGCCGCGGCACGTCGACCTCGGCGTCGTACATCGTGCGGCGCTCGGCCCGCCACGGCACGTCCCGCAGCAGCGTGTCGAAGACCTGGTCGGAGCCGGTGACCCAGCCGGGAAGGTGGTCGACCCACGCGCCCCGGGTGAGCGGGTGCCGGCGCAGCCGACCGGCCAGCGGCCCCAGCGACGGCCCCGCGTCGGTCAGGTCCAGCATCGACGGCTGGTAGGCGGCCCCGGTCATCCGCCCAGCGTACCGGCCTGATTGGCACAGGTGTACGACGCGGGGGATCTCGTCGCCCGTCCGTCACCTGGCGCACACGTCGGCGTCGCCCGGCGTCGGCGGGCCGCCCCTACCGTGAGGCGGCTCCGTCCAGGCCCGGGCGGGCCGCGCGCCGAGGAGACGACCAGTGCAGAGCAGTTCCACCCGCGTGCCGGTGGCGCCGCGCCCGGCGGCCCCGCCGCAGGCGACCCCGGTCCGCCCGGCCCGCCGACCCGCGGCCGTCGTCGGTTGGCTCGCCGCCGCCTGGGTCGTCCCGGTGCTGGCGTACGCGCTGGGCGTGGCCGCCGTGCTCCCGCCGCTCGTGCTCGTGCTGACGGCCGCGCTGCTGCGGGTCGGGCGCACCCTGCTGGACCGGCTGGTGCTGGCGACGGCGCTGCTGCTCGGGGCGCTCTGCGCCGCCGCCCTGCTCTTCTCGGTCTGGCCGTGGGGCCTGCACCCGGTCCCGGTGGCGGGCACGGCGCTGACCGCGCTGCTCGGCCTCGCCCTGGTCACCGGGGTCCGGCCGCGCCTGCCCCGCCCGGCGTCGGCCGACGTGGCGCCGGTCGTCGCGGCGGCGCTGGCGACCCTGGCCCTGGCCTGGCCCTACCTGCGCGCCGACGGCCTGGCCGGCCGGCTCGCGTACGCGATGACGGGCGAGGACAACAGCCGGCACCTGGCCGCCGTGGAGGGCATCCGGGCGGTCGGCGGCTACCTGTTCAGCGACCCGGACGGCGCGGCCCGGATCGCGCCCGAGGCGATGGTCTGGTACCCACAGGGCTTCCACGTGACGGCCGCGCTGCTGGACGGCTTCCTGCGTTCCTCGACCGAGCCCGGCTCGGCGACGAGCACCCTGGACCACTACCTCGGCTGGTCGCTGGCCGCGTACGCCCTGCTGGTGCTCGCGGTGCTCTGGGCCGCCGCGCGGATCGCCGGCCGGCTGCTCGACCCGCTGCGCGCCGCCGCCCTGGCCGGCGCGGTCACCGCGCTCGCCCTGGGCTCGGAGCTGGCCCGCTTCGTGGTGTACGGCTACCCGGGGGAGAGCCTCGGCCTGGCGCTGACCGCGATCCTGGTCGCGCTGGTGTGCCGCCCGGTGGCCCGCACCGGCACCCAGCTCTGCCTGCTCGGGGCGCTCTGCGTCGGGGTCGGATTCGCGTACCTGATGTTCCTGCCGGTGGTCGGGGCGCTGGTGCTGGCCTGGCTGGTCCGGCACCGGCGGGCGGTGCGCCGGCGGCCCTGGCTGGCCGGCGCGGTGGCCCTGGCCACGGCCGTGCTCACGCCGCTGCCGAGCGTGGCGGGCCTGCTCTTCACCGACCAGGTCGACAACGCCGCCACCGGCGGCGGCGTCTTCCCGCGCTACGACGCCTACCTGGCGCTGACCGGCGTGGTCGCCGCAGGGCTGCTCGCCGGCGGCCTGCGGCTGCCGGTGTGGCGCCGGTACGCGGGCGCCCTGGCCGCGGCGCTGGCCTTCGCCGCCGGCTTCCACCTCTGGTTCACCTCGCAGGGCACCGACCCGCGCTACTACTACGGCAAGACCCTGCACCTGCTGCTGGTGGTCCTGTTCGTCGGGGTGGGCGCGGTGTTCCTGCTGCGGCCGGTCCCGTGGCGCGCGCGGCGGCACCCGGGCCGGTCCGGCCCGGTCGCCCGGGCGCTCGTCGCGCTGTCGCTGGTGGCGGCGACGGCCGGGGCGGCCGGCCTGGCGCGCGGCGGCGGGATCTTCGCCCAGCCGTTCGGCGCCCGCACCACCACCTGGGCGGCGGCCTGGTGGTCGGGCCTGCTGGACCGGCCGAGGCAGGCCGACGTGACCGTGCGCGCGCTGGCCCACGCGCCGGTCCGCGCCGGGGAGGTCACCGTCGTGGTCAGCGAGCACCGGCGGGAGGGCTACCTGGAGACGCTCTTCCTCGCCACCCTCCAAGGCACCCACGGCGCCTCCGCGCCCGCGTTCTACAACCTGCCCCTGTCGGAGCCGGCCCGCTCGGCGGCCCTGGTCGAGCAGGAACGGCGGCCGATCCGCTTCCTCGCCACCGGCCCGGAGGCCGCGGCCGTCGTCGAGCGGCTCCTCGCCGAGCGCCCAGAACTACGCTCCCGGGTCACCCTCGACCTGCTGCCCTGACGGCGTCGCCCTTCCGCACCGGTTGAGGCTGACCGGTACGCCCGACTCCGTATCCTGAGGGCCGTGGCGCGCGACCTCCCGTTGCTTCTGCTGGACGTGGACGGTGTCCTGAATCCGTTCGCGGGAGACCAGTGCCCGGTCAGCTACCAGGAGTTCCAGTTCTTTCCGGGGGAGGCTCCGGTACGGCTGTGCCCAGCTCACGCGGATTGGCTCCGAGAGCTGGGCGAACGGTTCGAGATGGTGTGGGCCACCGGGTGGGGCGCGGAGGCGAACCGGCTTCTCGCGCCGGTACTGCGTCTTCCGCAACTGCCGGTCATCGGTCTTCCGCCGGGCCCGTTCGAACCGCGCGAGAAGGTGCCCGCCGTGGCCGCGTACGTCGGCTCACGTCCGGTGGCCTGGATTGACGACGCGCTGACGACGGAGGCGCGGGCCTGGGCCGAAGCCCGTGCGGCACCCACTCTCCTTGTCGATATCGATCCTGCCGAGGGGCTGAGCCTGGCTGTGGTCCGCCGGCTGCTCGCCTGGTCGCAGGGTTTGCCGAGTCCGACTGATTCCCTGAGGCGACGACAGCAGGGCTGACAGCAACTGGCCCGGACGAGAAGACCGACGTCGGACGGGTGCGGTCAATGCCCCGGGGTCGGGACCCGGACGGACGACGGCCGGACAACCTGCACAGAACCGGATACTGGTCGGGTGGCGGAGGAGCAGGTTACCGAGTTGACCAGGTGGACGATTCATGGCGAGCGGGTCGTGGACGGCAGCCGGCGGGCGCGGTTGAGCATCGCTGAGGTGGAACTGCCGGACGGTGTCAGGTTCGAGCAGTACGTGATCCGCGCGCCCCGGTCGGCGATGGTCGCCGTGCTCGATGAGCAGGAGCGCCTGTTGCTGATGCGGCGGCATCGGTTCGTGTTCGACCGGTGGGTGTGGGAGCTGCCGGGTGGCTACGTCGATGACGAGGAGCAGCCAGCGGCGTGCGCGGTCCGGGAGGTCGAGGAGGAGACCGGTTGGCGTCCGGTTGCCGTGGAACCTTTGCTGTCGTTCCAGCCGTGGGTGGCTACTGCGGACGCGGAGAACCTGCTGTTCCTTGCCCGCGAGGCGGAGCACATCGGCGCTCCGGTGGATGTCAACGAGGCCGAGCGGGTGGCGTGGATTCCGCTGGAGGAGGCGCGGGATCTGGTGTCCCGGGGTGAGATCGTGGGCGCCGGCACGGTGATCGCGGTGTTGGAGCTGGTCGCGCGCAAGGCCCGGCGCGAGCTGTAGTCAGCGGCGTTGGCCGAGGGCCACGTCGACGGGGTGTTTCGCTTTCCAGGAGACTGCCCTTCTCGATCCAGCCTGCCAGCCGGGCTGGTGGTGGTCTGTGAAGCGCCATCGGTCAGGGGTACCGTCGGTGGCGGCGCGGTTGCCGGTTGCCGTGCTCGGCTGCCCGCCGCAGTGACCGCTGTCCGAGGAGATGGCTGTGCCTCGCCGAGCCATACCCGCTGATCCGTCCGTGGGCGACCGCATCCGGGCCCGCCGTGAGTTGCGCGGCTGGAGCATCCGGTACGCCGCGAGTCGCGCGGGCGTCTCGCACACGACGTGGTCGCGTATCGAGCGTGGTGTCCAGCGCACGGATCGGTACATGGTGGTCGACCTGGCGGCTGCCCTGGAGTGCTCGGTGTTCGACCTGACGGGGCAGTCGTACACGCCTGCCGATCGGCAGCTTGATGGCGCGCGTATCGACGCCGAGCGGGTGTGGCGGATGATGATGGCCCACCCGTTCGCCGCGCCGCCGGTCGTCGGGGCCGCCACTGTGGAGCAGGTGGCCCGGGAGTCGGCGCTGGTGCGCGATCTGTACGGCCGGTGTGACTACGCCGGAGCCCTGCGTCGGCTGGTGGACTTGCTGCCCGCCCTGCACGGCGTGACCGACCAGCGGGCGGCGTACCGGTTGATGGTGCCGGTCTACGGCGTGGCGATGGGTTCGTTGCTGAACATCGGCTATGCGGCCCACGCCTGGTTGGCTGCCGAGCGGTGTGCCGAGGCGGCGGCCCTGCTCGACGATCCGGTTGCGGTGGGGGTGGCGGCGGCGAACCGCGCCCGGGTGTCGGCATACACCGGCGCGTACGGTCCGGCCCGGGCGTTCTGCGACCGAGCCGGGGCGGACCTGAATGGCAGTGGCGCGGCCACGGCGTTGGACGTGATCGGGTTCCTGCACCTGGCCCGCGCGCATCACCTGGCTGGCATGAAGGACCAGACCGCGGCAGAGGATCACCTCGCCGAGGCGGCCCGGATCGCCGCGCACACCGGCGAGACGACGAGCTGGGATCTGGCATGGGGGCCGCGCAACGTGGCGTTGTGGCGGATGGCGTACCAGCTCGACACGGGGCGCCCGCAGGAGGCGTTGCGGACAGCCGCCGGAGTGGTCGTGGCCGAGCTGCCGGCGGTGCGTCAGGTGTACTTCTGGCTGGACATGTCCCGTGCGGTGGTGGCGGCCGGCCGGGAGCGAGACGCGGTGCGGATGTTGCTGGCCGCCGAACGGGTTGGCCCGCAGCACGCTCGGTCATCGACGGCGGCGCGGGAGATCGCGCGCGGGCTGCTGCGCCGAGGGCTCGTCTCCAGTGAGCTGCGGGGCCTGTGCGAGCGCATGGGGGTCTCCGGCCCATAGTGGTGCGTAGGTGTTCCATCACGCACCGTGCCGTCCATAGCGTCCCGATCAGGACGCGGCAGCAGGAAGCACGCTTTGTCGGTCGTGTCCGCCGGGTGGCTGCGCTGTCAACCCTGGCGCGACGCCCGACGTCTGCGCTGCCGTCGCCACCCTCCCTGACGAGAGGAAGGCGGAGCCTGTGGTCATGCGGTCCGAGCTGCGTGGCATCGTGCGGTGGCTGCTGCGGCGGTCTGACTCGCCCCCGCCGTCGTCCGGCCAGCGCCACCAGGCCGCCGAACAGGCGGCCGCGCAGCGGCGGTTGCTCGACCAGGCGAAGCGGCTGCGGAACAACGGCGACTGGTCGGCAGGGGAAGCCAGGTGAACGACGACGAACGAGTGATCTTCGCGGCTCACGTCCGTGGACTCGACGGAATGTGCATCGGTTGCCGGGTGTGGTGGTCGCGGCTGGTGCCGTACCCGTGCTGGCAGATGGACTGGGCGACCAGCCGGCAGGCCCGGGCGATCATGGCCCGCTTCCTGGAGGTTGAAGCGTGACCACCCACGGCCCGATGCTGTCGATCTGGAGCTGCGGCGGGTGCGGGGCTCCCTGGCCCTGCCGGACCCGCAGACAGGAGTTGCGGGCGGAGTTCGCGGACGCGCCGATGTCACTGGCGCTGTACATGGGGGCGCAGTTCGTCCGCGCCGCCGAGGATCTGACCTGGGCTCCGGCCGGCACCCTGCACCGACGCTTCCTCGGCTGGACCCGGTGAGCATCCTGCGGGCCGGCGACGAGAAGTTCCACTACAGCGACGGCTCCCACCGGTGGATCCCGCCGGACCCGGACTACGACCAGGAGGTCTGGAACGAGCAGGTCCGCCAACATAAGCAAGGCCACCTGAGGAACGAGAGGCCGAAGGTGCGCATCCAACGCCTCGTCTGACCCCAGCAGTGCCGGCGGCTCCCCTCCGGGATCAGGCCGGCGTCGCGGCGCGGGCGGCGAGCACCGCGTCGACCACCCGGCCGCGGCCCAGGCCGTCCACGGTGGACCAGGCGCGGGCGGAGAGTGCGGCGCGGCGTTCCGGGGAGGCGAGCAGCCCGGTGAGGGTCCGGGCGGCGGCGGCCCGCGCCGCCCGCCCCGGCACCCCGGCGGCGGCCAGTTCCGGCAGCTCGCCGAGGCCGGCGACGAGACCGTGCGCGACCACCCGCTGGTACGACTCCCGCTGGTTGTCCACCACGCAGACCAGCGCGGACGGCGAGCCGAGGCAGCACAGCTCCCACGTCGACGTGCCGGCCGCGCTGACCACCAGGTCCGCCGCGCCGATCAGCGCGGGCAGCTCGTCGGTGGGCGGCACCGGGCGCAGCGACTGCCCCCGCCCCGGCGGCACCGCCGCCAGTTCCGCCTCGACCTCGGGGCGGCCGACCACGACGGTGAGGTCCATCGGGTGCCCGGTGGCGAGCAGCACCCGGGTCAGCACCGGGGCCGCGCCGACCGCGTCGGTGCCGCCGAAGAACGCCAGCACCCGGGGCCGGCCCACCGCCGTCGCGGGCCGGGGCACCGCCGGACGGGCGGCCACCACCGAGTCCCGCAGCAGGGCGTACGCGGTGCCGGCGAGCAGCCGCCCGGCCGGCGCGACGGTCGCCGCGCCGAAGTTCTGGTCCAGGTAGAGGTCGGCGTCCTGCCCCCGGGTGTCGCCGTCGACGACGGCCAGGGTCAGCACGCCCGCCGCGCGCAACGCGCCCGCGCCGGCCGGGTCCAGTTCGTAGGAGTCGAGCACCATGACGTCCAGCGCGTGCCGGCGCGCGGTCGCCACCAGCTCCTGCGGGGTCTCCGGGCCGGGGTGCAGCGGGATGCCGCGGGCGGCCAGTTGCGCGCCCGCCCAGCCGACCCGCTCGACGGTGCCGAACATCTCGACCGAGGCCCCCCGGGCGAGGAACTCCTCGCCGAGGGCGAGACAGCGGACCAGGTGCCCGACGCCGCGCCGCGGCCCGGCGTCGCAGCGCAGTCCGACGCGTACGGTGCTCAGGACTCCTCCAGCCGCTTCTGTCGTACGCCGGCGTTGACGGCGCGCAGCGCCGGTTGCCCGTCGAGCCAGTCGGCGAGCTTGGCCAGCGGCACGCTGACGTCCCCGAAATGGTCGGTCACCGCCCGCACCAGGGTCCAGTCGGCCTCGGTGTCGAGCGTGAGCCGCAGGTCCGACCGGTCCGGGGTGAGCGTCACCCCGAGCACCCGGAACAGCTCCGGGCGAGAGTACGCGTACGAGGTCACGTGCACCCGGTGGTGATCGGTGGCGAGCCGGTCCAGCGTCCGCAGCGTGTCCGCCCGGACGACCTCGACGTCCAGGCCCCGGGGGAGGGTGCGGGCGATGGACGTGCTGGCGTAGTCGAGCCCGGGCACCGCGCGCCAGACCGCCGCGACCAGCGCGATGATCTCGGGGTCGAGCAGCGGGCAGTCGGCGGTGAAGCGCATCACCGCGTCGCCGGGGTGGGCGTCCAACGCGCCGACGAAGCGGGTGAGCACGTCGTCGACGGGCCCCCGGTGCCACGCCACGCCCAGCCGGTCGCACTCGGCCACCACGGCGTCGTCGGCGGGCTCGGTGCTGGTGGCGACCACCAGGTCGGCGAGGACGGCGCTCTCCCGCGCGGCCCGCACCACCCGACCGAGGACGCTGCGCCCGGCGAGCGGCCGGAGCACCTTGCCGGGCAGCCGGGACGAGCCCATCCGGGCCTGCACGACGCCCACGATCCGCGGGCCGGAGACGGTCGCGGCCGCCTCGGGTGGCTGGAGGGCTCCTGCCGGTTCGGGTGCCAGCCGGTGCCCGGTGCCGGTCTCGCCCGCCGTCGACGGGGAGGCGGTGCCGGTGGGCTCGGGCGCCGCCGGGATGCCGGCGGCCGGTGCGTCGGTCACTGATTCTCCTCAGGCTTCGGGGCGAGGGCCTGCCGGGCCCGGCGCTTGGCCGCCCGGGCGCCCCGCTTCGCGATCCGCGCCGGGGCGATGGCCAACCGGCCCACCCGGTAGCTGAGCGAGCCGCTGAGCAGGTGGATCGTCGCGTCGGCGCGGCGCAACGCCCGCTCCCGCGAGGTGAGCAGTTCCTCGGTCCACTTGAGCAGCGCGGCCAGCCGGGTCAGCTCCTCGCGCTGGCGCAGCCACGCCTCCCGCAACTGCTGGTAGCTGCGACTGCCGATCGGTGGGTCGGTCGGCTCGACGGCCCGCAGCTCGGTGGCGAGGGCGACGCGCCCGTCGGCGTCCAGCCCGTGCAGGGCGGCGGCGATGGCCGCCTCGGCCTCCACGGCCGCGGCGACGGTCGGCCGGTCCAGGTCGTGGCCGGCGACGCCGCCGAGCACCACGGTCAGGCCCGCCACGTCCAGCGTGGACGTCCACGGGTGGGCGTACCCGCCGGTGAGCAGCTCGGCGGCGAAGCGCCACAGGCTCCGGGCGAGCACCACGTCCACGGCGAGCGGTTCGGCGGCCCGCCAGCTCGGGTCGAGCACCGCGTAGGCGTCCCCGGCCACGACGACGTTGTCCACGCTGGCCAGCCCGAACGGGCCGGCGAGCCGGCCGTCGGCGTCGACCTGCCCGGCGAGCCAGCGCGCGTACCCGCGCAGGAGCCGGCGCAGCGCGTCCGTGTCCCGCCGCAGGCAGCCGTCCAGCAGCAGGGTGCGCAGCAGGCGCCCGTCCGGCACCGGCCCGGTGAGCGCTCCCGGGTCCCGGTACGCGGCCAGCCGGCTGGCGAACGGCGCCGTCGCCGGCCCGCCCCGGGTCTCCGCCTTGGCGGCCCGCCACCGCCAGCCGTCCGGGCCGTCGACCACCTCGACCACGCCGGCCCCGGGCGGTCCGGTCTGCACCAGCGCCACGGGCAGGTCGGCGCGCCCCCGAGCGGCCGGGCCCGCGCCGGCCGGGTCCGCGCCGGCCGGGCCTGCGGCGGCCAGGTCCGCGCCGGCGGGGTTCGTGGTCGCCCGGTCCGCGGCCGGGGCGTCGGACTTGTGGGCGAGCACCAGCCAGGCCGGCGCCAGCTCGCCTGCCCGGCCGGTGTGCAGCGCGTCGACCGCGAGCCGGGCCGGGTCCTGGAGCACCGTGCCCCGGGCGACGGTGCGGGAGCACGCCCCGTGCAGCGCCGCGTCGAGGAACCCGGACGTGGTCCGCCGAGCCAGGGCGCCCGTGTCGACCAGCGCGGTCGGCGTCGCCGGGTGCGGGTACGCGGCGAAGCAGGCGTCCGCGCGCAGCCCCCGGGCGCCCAGCCGCCCGCGCAACTGCTCCAGGTTGGCCGGGCGGTCCGCGTCGAGCACCCCGCCGACCACCCAGGCGGAGTCGTCACGCCCGGCGTACCAGGGAGAGGTGGCGACGAGCCGGTGCAGGCCGAGCGGGTTGTCCAGGCGTAGCAGCAGCACGCCGCCGGGGCGCAGCGCCGCCGTCAGCCGGTCGAGCACGCCGGCCCAGCCGAGCCGCGTCCCCTCCACCGACTCGACCGCGTCCAGGCCGGCGCCGGCGATCACCACGTCGAACCGCTCGCCCGCCGGCAGCCCGGCCGGGCCGGCCACCACGACCTGCGTGGCGCGCTCGGCGAGGGCGACCCCGTCGGGGTGGCTGCGCAGCAGGCAGGTCACCTCGGCGTGGGCCAGCCGGTCGAGCAGCGCGGGGTCGTGCGGCCCGGCCAGCAGCACCCGCGCGCCGTCGGGCACCACGCGGGCGGCCAGCGCCGCCAGCGGCCCGCCCTCGGCCAGGCGCTCCGCCGGCAGGTCGGACCAGGCCAGCATCTCCCCGCCCGGCAGCGCGATCCGCGGCGCCGTCTCAGTCGTCACTCTTCTCCTCCTGGAGGTTCGCCCACCCGAGCAGCTCGCGCAGCTCGGCCGGCGTGCAGCGGTGGTCGGTGCCCAGCTCGGCGCGGGCGATCGAGACGGCGGTGGGCAGGTCCACCTGCTCGCCGTGCAGCTCCGGCCACTGACGGCGGATCCGGGCGGTCCCGCCGAAGGTGGGGTCCTCGTCCGCGAGCACCATCGGGTCGCCGTACACGGCCGGCTCGCAGCCGGCGGCGATGCCGTAGAAGATGGCGCTGGTCAGCCGGTTCGACGCCACCCGCCGGTGCCGGCGCAGCTCGGTGAGCTGCTTGTCGAGGAAGAGCGGGTCGGTGTCCTTCCACCAGTGGCCGCGGTAGCCGTGGCAGATCACCCGGAAGCCGGCGTTCTCGTAGAGCCGGCGCACGCGGCGCATGCCGTACTCGTGCCAGTAGAGGCAGACGGTGACCGGGCCGGGCTCGGTGTCCCGGATGCGGGCGATCAGCTCCCGGTGGTCGCCCCGCACGTGCTGACCCTCCCAGCCGTGGAACGGGTACCAGATGGTGCCCTCCCGCTCCGACTCCGGCGGGTCCTCCGGCCGCACGGCCAGCAGGTACGCGAAGGGCGCCCCGATGACGGTCACGTTGCGCCGCCCCACCGACCAGGCCCGCCGCCGGGTCTGCTCCGACCACAGCAGGCTCGGGGTCCGCTCGGCGTACGGGTGGCCGGGGGCGAGGCCGTCGCCGATGTTCCAGCCGTGCTGGACGTACCCGTTGATCCGGGGCGGATGGCCGTCGCCCAGCCCGACGTAGCGGGCCAGCACGTGGGCGTGGCCGTAGAAGTGGTTCGCGTGGTGCATCGGGTCCCCTCAGGCGGCGGAACGCGCCGTGGCGGCGCGCAGCGCCGTGCCGAGGGCGTCGATGACGCGGTCCTGGTCGGCCTCGGTGAGGTCCGGGAACAGCGGCAGGGACAGCTGCTGCTCGTAGAACGACTCGGCCACCGGGCAGGACCCGCGCCGGTAGCCCAGGTCGGCGAAGGCCGGGTGCCAGTGCACGGGGATGTAGTTGACCTGCACCCCGATGCCGGCGGCGCGCATCCGGTCGTACACCTCGCGGCGGCGCCCGTCGAGCACCCGGATCGGGTAGAGGTGCCACGCCGGGGCGGCCCAGGACCGCCGGCCCGGGGTCAGCACGCCGGGCAGGTCGGCCAGCGCCTCGTCGTAGCGGGCGACCAGGCGGGCCCGGCGGGCCAGGAAGTCGCCGAGCCGGCGCAACTGGCTGCGGCCCAGCGCGCAGAGCACGTCGGGCAGCCGGTAGTTCAGCCCGAACTCGTGCACCTCCTGGTGCCAGCCGCCCTCGTCCGGCCAGCGCTGCTCGTCGCGCTCCCGGACCAGGCCGATGTTGCGGAACCGGCGCGCCCGCTTCAGCAGGTGCCGGTCGGTGGCGGCGACCGCGCCGCCCTCGGCGGTGGTGAGGTTCTTCGTCGGGAAGAACGAGAACGTGGTCAGGTCCGCCAGCGAGCCGACCGGCCGCCCCCGGTAGGTGGCGCCGATCGAGTGCGCGGCGTCGGCGAGCAGCAGCGCGTCCGTGCCGGCCGTCGCGGCGCGCAGCGCGTCGTAGTCGGCCGGGTGGCCGGCGTAGTCGACCGCGGACACCACCCGGGTCCGGCTGGTCGTCGCCGCGGCGACCGCCGCCGGGTCGAGGGTGAACGTCTCGTCCTCGACGTCGGCGAAGACGACCTTCGCGCCGAGGACGACCGCGCTGCTGGCGGTCGCCACGAACGTCATGGGCGGCACGACCACCTCGTCGCCGGGGCCGACCCCGGCCGCCGCGTACGCCACGTGCAGCGCCGCGGTGCCGTTGGAGACCGCCGCGCAGCCGGCGCCGCCGGTCCACGCCGCCAGGTCGGCCTCGAACCCGTCGACCTGCGGGCCGGTGGTGAGCCAGTCGCTGCGCAGGGCGGCGACCACGGCCGCGACGTCGTCCTCGGTCACCGACTGCCGGCCGTACGGGAGCAGCCCCGTCATGCGGCGATGCCGAGCATGTCGCGCAGGTGCTCCACGCTGAGCCACTCGTCGTTGCTGTCCGACTGGTACGCGAACCCGTCCGGCACCGGCTCGCAGCCGACGGGCGGCTGGTAGCCCCAGGTGGCGATGGTCGGCTGCACGATGTAGCGGTCCTTCGCGCGCAGGGTCCGGCGGCTGTCGTCCGGCGCGATCATCTCCTCGTGCAGCTTCTCGCCGGGGCGGATGCCGACCTCGTGCGTGGTGGCCTCCGGGGCGACCGCCTCGACCAGGTCGAGGATGCGCATGCTGGGGATCCGCGGGACGAACAGCTCGCCGCCCTGCATCTGGTCGAACGAGTCCATGACGAACTGGACCGCCTGGTCGAGGGTGATCCAGAACCGGGTCATCCGCTTGTCGGTGACCGGCAGGCTCTTGCCCTCGGCGGCCAGCCGGCGGAACAGCGGGACGACCGAGCCCCGGCTGCCGACCACGTTGCCGTAGCGGACGACCGCGAACCGGGTCGGGTGCTGCGCGGCGTAGTGGTTGGCCGAGACGAACAGCTTGTCGCCGACCAGCTTCGTCGCGCCGTACAGGTTGATCGGGCTGGACGCCTTGTCGGTGGAGAGGGCGATGACCTTCTGCACGCCGGCCTCGATCGCCGCGTCCACGACGTGTTGGGAGCCGGTGATGTTGGTGGCGATGAACTCTGACGGGTTGTACTCGGCGGTGTCCACCTGCTTGAGCGCGGCGGCGTGCACCACGTGGTCCACCCCGTGCATCGCGCGGGTCAGCCGGTGCCGGTCCCGGACGTCACCGATGAACCAGCGCAGCCGCGGGTCGTCGCCGAGCTGCTGGCGCAGCTCGTACTGCTTGAGTTCGTCGCGGGAGAACACCACCACCCGGGCCGGGTCTGCCTCGGTGAGGACGTGCCGGAGGAACGTCTTCCCGAAGGAACCGGTTCCGCCGGTGATCAGAATGGAAGACCCATTCAACTCGCTCAATTGGTGCTCCCGTGGTCGTGGTTGTTTCCGCGGCGACCTTGCCCGGTCGACCGGATCGAGACGCTAGACCCGGCGGGTTAACACCTCGACGCCCTTCGGTGAACGGTCGCCGCGCCTGGAGTGAATGCGGAACACCTTGCAGGCAAACACTTTTCGCCAGTTCAGGGCCAGGTTGAGGGGCCTTCGGCCTCGGCTACACTCGGCCCGCACGTTGAGGCGTGCGGACCAGTTACGGAGGAAATCGCGGTGGAACTTCAGCGACTGAGGGTCGTCTTCCGTGCGGCGTTGGAGCTTTCCGACGACGCCGTTGTGGACAGTCTCGAATATCGCGGAATCGAGAAGTGGGATTCGCTCGCGCACATGTCGTTGGTGGCCGCCATCGAGGACGAGTTCGGCGTCATGCTGGACACCGACGAAGTGATCGACCTCAGTTCCTTCGACCGCGCGCGGCAGATCCTGGAGAAGCACGGTGTCGTCCTCACCGACTGACACCGGCACGGCCGCCGCGTCCCGGCCGGGCGCCGGCCGGGACGCGCCCGCCCGTCGGGTCCTGGTCACCGGGTCGACCCGGGGCATCGGCCGTGCCGTCGCCCGGCGGCTCGCCGCGCAGGGCTGCGCGGTCGCGGTGCACGGCCGGCTGCCCGGCTCCGCCGACGAGGTGGCCGCCGAACTGCCCGGCGGACCGCACCTCGCGGTGCACGGCGACGTGGCGGAGCCCGACCAGGTCCGGGCGGCGATGCGTACCGTCTTCGCGCGGTGGCGGGGGCTGGACGCGCTGGTCGTCAACGCCGGGGTGCACGAGGCGGGGCTGCTGGGCTCGGTGCCGGACGAGACGGTGACCCGGCTGTTCGCGGTCAACGCGGCCGGTGCCGCGCACACGCTGCAACAGGGGTCGCGCCTGCTGCGCCGGGGCGACCGGCCGGCGGTGGTGCTCACCGCCTCGCTGGTCGGTTCGGCCGGAGCGGCCGGCCAGGCCGTCTACGCGGCCAGCAAGGCCGCCGTCGAGGGGCTCACCCGGGCCGCCGCGAAGGAGCTCGGTCCGGCCGGTATCCGGGTGAACGCGGTCGCGCCGGGCTTCATCCGCACCGACCTGCTGGCCGACCTCGACGAGCCGGGCCGGCGGGCCCGCGTGGACGCCACGCCGCTGCGCCGGCTCGGCGAGCCGGAGGAGGTGGCCGAGGTGGTCGCGTTCCTGCTCTCCCCGGCCGCCGCCTTCGTCACCGGCCAGGTGCTCGGCGTGGACGGCGGGCTGACCCTGTGACCGGTCTGCCGTACCCCGACGCCGTCGGCCTGCCGTACCCCGACGCGGCCGGTCTGCCGCACCCCGACGCCCGGCTGGTGGACGCGGTGACCGGCCGGCAGGTCGGGGGCGTCGAACTCGCCGCCCGGGTCGCCGACCTCGCCGCGCTGCTCGACCGGGAACCACCGGGCGTGGTGTTCGCCGCCGCCCCCGCCGAGATCGACGCGGTGCTGCGGATCCTCGCGGCCTGGCAGGCCGGCCGCGCGGTCGCGCTGCTCGACCCGCAGGTCGCGCCGGGCACGCTGCGCGAGCTGGTCGACCGGTTCCGCCCCGCCGTGCTGCTCACCGGCCCGGAGCCGGTCGACGGCTACGAGCCGGGCCCGGTCGGCCTCGGCCCGGCCTGGCGGCGCACCGGCCCCGCCGGACCCGCGCCCCACCCCGACCTGGCGCTGCTGCTGACCACCTCCGGCTCGACCGGCAACCCGAAGCTCGTGCGGCTCTCCGGCGCGGCGGTGCGGGCCAACGCGGCGGCCATCGCCACCGCGCTCGGCATCGACGGCGACGAGGTGGCCCCCACCACCCTGCCGCTGCACTACACGTACGGGCTGTCGGTGCTCACCAGCCACCTGCACGCCGGCGCCACCGTGCTGCTGGAGCGCTCCGGTCTCACCTCCCGCGAGTTCTGGACCGCCGTCGACCGGCACCGGGTCACCTCCCTGGCCGCCGTGCCCTACCAGTACGAGATGCTGCGCCGGCTGCGCTTCGCGCCCGCCCGGCACGAACGGCTGCGGACGCTCACCCAGGCCGGCGGTCGGCTGCACCCGGAGCTGGTGGCGGACTTCCACGGCCGGATGGCCGAGGTGGCCGGCCGCCTCTTCGTCATGTACGGGCAGACCGAGGCGACCGCCCGGATGACGGTGCTGCCGGCCGACCGGCTGCCGGAGAAGCTCGGCTCGGTGGGGCTGCCCGTGCCCGGCGGGGCGCTGTCGGTCCGCGCCGACGACGGCACGGAGACGACCGCGCCCGACCGGACCGGCGAGATCGTCTACCGGGGGCCCAACGTGATGATGGGCTACGCCGAGACGGCGGCCGACCTGGCCCGCCCCGACGAGCTGGGCGGCGTGCTCGCCACCGGCGACCTGGGCCGGCTCGACGCCGACGGGTTCCTGCACGTCACCGGCCGGATCAAGCGGATCGCCAAGGTGTTCGGAGTCCGGGTCAACCTCGACGACGTGGAACGGTCCCTCGGCCACCACGGGCCGGTCGCCGCGATCGCGGGCGCGGACCGGCTGGTGGTGGTGGCCGAGGGCGCCGACGCCGACCGGCTCGCCCGGATCCGCGCCGAGGTGGCGGAGGCGCTGGGCACCCACTCGTCCGGCGTCCAGGTGCGTGGCGTGGACGCCCTCCCACTGACCCCGACGGGCAAGCCCGACTACCGCGCGCTGGAGGCACAGTGCTGACCGAGGTGTTCACGCTCACCCAGCCCGAGAAGGAACACCGGCTCCGCGACGAACTGGTCGGGCTGCTGGCCCACCACCGCCGCCACTGCCCGCCGTACGCGCGGATCCTGGACGCCCTCGGCGGCGCGGACGGCGACGTCGAGACGCTGGCCGACCTGCCCTGGCTGCCGGTGCGGCTGTTCAAGACCCGCAAGCTGGCCAGCGTGCCGGACGACGAGGTGATCCGGGTGCTCACCTCCAGCGGCACCACCGGCGAGGTCAGCCGGATCCACCTGGACCGGGAGGCGGCGGCCACCCAGTCCCGGATGCTGGCCCGCACGCTGGGCGCCGTGCTCGGCCCGCGCCGGCTGCCGATGGTGGTGGTGGACCGGGCCGGCGTGGTCGGCGACCGGCGCTCCTACTCGGCGCGCGGCGCCGGGGCGCTCGGCATGGTCAACTTCGGCCGCGACCACCTGTGGCTGCTCGACGCCGACGACCGGCCGGACGTCGCGGCGCTCAAGGACTTCCTGGCCCGGCACGGGGACGCGCCGTTCCTGGTCTTCGGCTTCACCTTCATGGTCTGGCGCTACCTCTACGAGGTGGCCCGCGACCACGGACTCGACCTGTCGAACGGGATCCTGGTGCACTCCGGCGGCTGGAAGAAGCTCGCCGACCAGGCGGTGGACAACGCCGAGTTCCGCCGCCGGCTCGGCGCGGACACCGGTCTGGAGCGGATCCACAACTTCTACGGGATGGTCGAGCAGATCGGCACGGTCTTCCTGGAGGGGCCCGACGGCGGCTCCCTCTACTGCCCGGACTTCGCCGACGTCATCGTCCGCGACCCGGTCACCTGGCGGGAGGCGCCGATCGGCACGCCCGGTGTGATCGAGGTGCTCAGCACCCTGCCCACCTCCTACCCGGGCAACGTGCTGCTCACCGAGGACCTCGGGGTGGTGCACGGCGTCGACGACGGGCACTGGCCGGGCAAGCGGTTCAGCGTGCTGGGCCGGCTGCCGCGCGCCGAGGCCCGGGGTTGCAGCGACACCTACGTCGGAGGTCAGGCATGACGGTACGGATGCGCTTCCCCGCCGGGCCCGAGGTGCCGGTCGACGACCTGCTGCCCCCGGCCGCCGACCCGCCGCTGACCGTCGGCGACGAGCGGATCGTGGACTTCCTGACCTCGGTCTCCCGGCGGCTGCTGGCCCCGGCGCTGGCCCGCCGCCATCCGGAGCTGGGCTCGCTCGGGTTCTTCCTGCGCCGCCGGGAGTTGCTGCGTGGCGTGGAGCGGCTGCACGCCGGGCTCGACGACGGGGTGCTCGCCTTCCCCCGGGGCGTGGTGTTCCACATCCCGCCCGCCAACGTGGACACCATCTTCGTCTACTCCTGGGCGCTGTCCGCGCTGGCCGGCAACACCAACGTCGTCCGGGTGTCGCCCCGCTCGGCGGCGGCGGCCGACACGATCCTGGACGTGCTCAACGACAGCCTGGCCGCCGCCGACCCGGTCGTGGGCCGTACCCAGCGCATGGTCACGTACGGCCACGACGACGCGGTGACCGGCCGGCTCAGCGCCGGCTGCGACGTCCGGGTCATCTGGGGCGGCGACCGGGCGGTGACCGCCGTGCGTCGGCACCCGCTGGCCCCCGCGGCGCGGGACCTCACCTTCCCCGACCGCTCGTCGTTCGCGGTACTCTCGGTGGCCGGCTGGGAGGCCGCCCCGCTCGCCGACCGGCGGGACGCCGTGGCGCGGTTCGCCAACGACGCCTACTGGTTCGACCAGGCGGCCTGCGCGTCGCCCCGGGCGGTGTTCCTGGTCGGCGACGAGCGGCGCGCCGACGCCGTCCGGGCCGAGTTCGTGGCCCTGCTCGGCGAGGCCGTGCGGGAGCGGGGCTGGGACGTGGACGCGGCGATGGCCGTCGAGAAGCGGGTCGGCGCGTACGGGCTGGCCGCCGACGGGGGAGTGGCCCGGATGGTGTTCCACGACAACCTCGTCGCCACGCTGGAGCTGGACGGGCCGGCGGCGGCGCCCCGGGAGTGGCTCGGCGCGGGGACGTTCGGCTTCGTCACCCTGGGAGAGCTGGCGGAGCTGGCGCCGTTCGTGCGCCGGCGGGACCAGACGCTGACCCACTTCGGGTTCACCCGGTCCGAGCTGGTCGACTTCGCCCGGCAGCTCGGCGGCCGGGGCATCGACCGGATCGTGCCGTTCGGCGCGGCGCTGACCTTCGCGCCGGTCTGGGACGGCCACGACCTGCTCCGCGAGTTTGTCCGGCTGGTCACGGTCGCCGACTGACTCCGTACCCCGGTGCCCCGCCCGGGCGGTCGCACGAGGAAGCCGGCGCCTGTCCGGGCGGTCGCACGAGGAAGGGGGCCCGGTCCGCGCGCGCGGACCGGGCCCCCTTCGCGGTGCGGGTGGCCTCAGACGAGGTCCCAGCTCAGCGGCGTCCCCTTCGGCACGTCCCGGCTGAAGGCGCGGCCGAGCACCCGGTCGAGGTCGGCCGGGGGGAGTCCGCCGGCCGGCCGGATCGAGCGCACGACCGCCGCGGTGACCGGGTCGCCGGCCCGGACGTCCTCGACCACCCAGAGGGACCGGCGGAACCGCAGCCCCTCCCGCTCGGTCGGGGTGGGCCCGATCGCGGTGCCGCCCAGCGCCGCCCACGCCCGCTCCGACTCGACGGTGAGGGCGGTCAGCTCCGCCGGCTCCAGCGAGAAGTCCGAGTCGACGCCCCCGTCGGCGCGGCGCAGCGTCACGTGCTTCTCGATCAGGCAGGCGCCGAACGCCACCGAGGCGACCGGGACGCCGATGCCCGGCGTGTGGTCGGACAGGCCCACCGGCAGGCCGAACGTGTCGGCCAGCACGGGCAGCCGGCGCAGGTTGCTGTCCTGCGGGGGCGCCGGGTAGGACGCCGTGCAGGCGAGCAGCACGATGCCGCCGGCGCCGCCCTCCCGGGCGGCGCGGACGGCCGCGTCGATCTCGCCGACGGTGGCCATCCCGGTAGAGATGACCAGCGGCTTGCCGGTGGCCGCGACGAGCCGGATCAGCGGCAGGTCCACCAGCTCCGACGACGCGATCTTGTACGCGGGCGCGTCCAGCTCCTCCAGCAGTTCCACCGCCGTCGCGTCGAACGGCGAGGAGAACACCGTCAGACCGTGCCGGCGGGCCCGTTCGAAGATCGGCGCGTGCCACTCGTACGGGGTGTGGGCACGCTCGAAGAGCTGCCAGAGGCGCTCGCCGCCCCACAGGTCGTGCCCGTCGGAGAGGCGGAACGCGGGGGCGTCCACGTCGATGGTGATGGTGTCCGGCCGGTACGTCTGGAGCTTGAGCGCGTGCGCCCCGCTGGCCGCCACCGCGTCGACGATGGCGAGCGCCCGGTCCAGGCTGCCGTTGTGGTTGCCGGACATCTCCGCGACCACGAGGGGCCGCTCGCCGGGGCCGACCGCGTACGGGCCGATCTTGACTGTCGCCGTCATGTTCCTCTGCTCTTCTCCGTCCACACCACCTGGTGCGGCGTGCCGTCGATGTCCCGCTCGTAGCGCCGGACCTCGCGAAATCCGAAGCGCCGGTGCAGGGCCAGCACCGGCTTGTTGGCGGCCAGCGTCTCGCCGCCCAGCGTCTCCGCCCCGAGGGTGTCGAAGGCGTACGCGATGGCGGCCCGCTCCAGCGACAGCCACGCCGGCAGCAGTTGCCCACGGGCGTCCAGGCCGTCGATGTCCAGGTAGAAGCCCCAGGTGAGAGCCCGCTCCGGGGCGGTGACCCCGGAGAACGTGACGATGCCGGACGGCACCTCGTCGTGCAGGTGCACCAGCACCCGCCGGTCCGGGTCGACCCGGACCCTCGCCCACCAGGCGGTGTGCTCGACCAGGCCGATCTCGTGGCTGGTCAGGCTCACCGCGCGCACCTGCGGGTGGTTGCGCCAGAGCAGCATCCGGTGCAGGTCGCCGCCGTCTGCCGGCCGCAGCGGCCCGGCCACCGGAGGCTCGGTCGTCGGAAGCCCGGTCATCGGCGGCTCGCCATCGCGGTGGTCTGGTCCGCCGCCGTCCCGGTCGCGGGTCGCCCGGTCTCCGCGACCTGCCCGGTCTCCGCGACCTGCCCGGTCTCCGCGACCTGCCCGGTCTCCGCGACCTGCCCGGTCTCCGCGACCTGCCCCGCCTGGTCGGCCTCCGGCGAGGGGAGGGCCGGCGGGCCGGGCCGGGCGCCCCGCACCCGGCCCGCCGCCCGGTGGGCCCGGCGCAGCGCCGCGTACGCGAGGTAGCTGTTCCGCCCGACCAGGCGGTGCTTGAGCCCCGCGACTCCGGAGGGGCGGGAGTAGCCCGCGTCGGGCAGGTAGCGGCGGTAGTGCTCGGCGACCCGGCGGAAGAACGCGCGGCGCAGCCGCGGGTGCAGCCGGCCGTCGTTGCCCGCCACCACCAGGTAGTGGCTGATCATCAGGGTGAACAGCTCGGCCCGCAGCCGGTCGTCCGGGGCGTGCCGGTCCAGCCAGTCGAAGAGCCGCTCGTACTGGTCGAAGGCGTCGAAGTGCCGGCGGCTGCGGGTGGAGGTGATCGCGCCGAGCCGGCCCTGCCGGTAGAGGTAGCAGACCCGGTTCAGCACGGAGATCCGCTCCGCGCCGATCAGCAGCGGGTGGCTGAACGGGATGTCCTCGTACCAGCCGGGGAAGAAGCGCAGCTCCAGTTCGGCCATGAACCCGCGGCGGACCACCTTGTTCCAGGCGGTGTGCTGCACCTTCAGCAGTTGCGGCCGGTCGGCGAGGCGGACCACGCCCGGCACTCCGCGCAGCAGGTGGCTGCTCGCGTCGACCTCCCGCCGGCCGCCCTCGTGCACCCGCAGGTGGTCCAGCATCAGCACGTCGGGCCGGTCCCGGCGCAACCGGTCCAGCACCACCGGGATCGTGCCCGGCGGCAGCCAGTCGTCGCTGTCGACGAACCAGACGTACGCGCCGGTGGCCACGTCGAGACCGGCGTTGCGGGCCAGGCCGAGGCCGACGTTGTCGGTCAGGTGGACGGTGCGGATGCCGACCCGCCCGGCCGCGTACGACCGCAGCATCTCACCGCAACGGTCCGGGGAGGCGTCGTCCACCGCGATCAGCTCCACCGCGCCCGCCTCGCCGGCCGGGATGTCGGCGCGGATCGACTCGAGGCACTGGTACAGGTACGGCTCGACGCCGTACACGGGCACGACGATGCTCAGCAGCGGTGCTTGCGTCGGCTCAATGACCACGCCGACACCATCGACCGCGCGGATGGACGGCCCCGGAACCTCACGTTGCCGGCGAAGGTGGAGTCCCTGAACAGCCGCCCAGCGCGGGGTTAACGGTTCAGGATGCGCTTCACCGGGCCGCCCACCACCCGCTTGACCCGGGTGCGCAGGCGCTGCTCCCGCAGCGTCTCCGCGTCCTGGTGCAGCTCCGCGTTGCGGTCCCGCAGCCACTGGATCCGCTCCAGCAGCACGTCCGGCGCGGTCGCGCTGGCCGGACGCACGGCGGGCGGGTAGGTGGTGGCCCGCACCCGCGCGTCGAACCGGGCGGCGCTGTCGCCGTCGGCGAAGGCATTGCCCAGGTCGTGCTTGGCGAGGAAGGCGAGCATGGTCTCGTAGCGTGCCTTGTGGCCGTCGTTGAGCGCCGTGTAGTCCGCCTCGTCGTAGAGCTGGGCGGCGTCGACGTCGGCCGGCACCTCCTTCATCACCCGGTGCGGGATGTCGAAGTACCGGGCCAGCTCCAGGGTGCGCGAGTCGTGCGCGAAGAGGTAGCCGGGCGTGCCGGCGACCAGCGCGGTGATGGTGCCGTGGATCCGGGTGCCGAAGGCGAACTCGAACCCGGAGAGGTAGTCCATCCAGGTCCAGGGGTCGACGAACATCCGCACCTTGTCCTCGGTGAACAGCGGGTGCGAGGTGTGGATCGGGATCGCGCTGGACTTGCCCCGGTCGTCGGGGGCGTCGCCGTAGAGCAGGGTGCCGAGCGTCTTGAGGTCCTGCGGCAGGTAGCGCAGGTTCGGGTACCGCTCGTGGTGCCGGGCGATGATCTTCGCCATCGACTTCACGTACGGCGAGACGGTCAGCGCGAGCCGGTCGTCGGGCGCCAGCGCCGCCTTCCGCTTCTCCACCCGCAGGCTGTCGCCGTGCAGGAACATCGACGGGCAGCCGATCACGTCGACGGCGGAGAAGCCCAGCGTGCGCAGGTAGCCCTCGGTGATCTCACCCCGTACGCCGATGCTGTGCGAGCGGTCGAGCACGGCCCGGACGAAGCGGGTGACGGCGTCGTCGATCGGGCGCAGGTACTCCCGGTCGCCCTTGACGTCGGTCTGCACGCCCACCCCGAGCACCACCACCGGGATCTTCAGCCGCTCGACGAGCTTCGTCATGAGTTCGATGCGGTGGGCGTAGCTGCGCCGGAAGGCGTTGGCGAGCGGGACGACGTAGACGTCGTACCGCTCGTTGATCATGTCGGCGTCGCGCGGGTTGACCTTGAACTCGGTCGGGGTGATCTCGGTGGTGCTGGTCTGCAGCAGCTTGTGCGCGGCGTGGCTGAAGACGAGGTTGCCGTTGTTCTCGCCGATCCAGTTCCCCTCGAAGGCCTCCTCGGGGGAGTAGACGTCGAACGGGCCCTTCTTCGCCCGCATCAGGATCCGCTGGTGCATCCGTCCCCGCCTCTCGTCACCTCCGGGTCACGGAATATTAGGCCACCGGCCGGCCCCGGCACAGACGCGCGTCACTCCGCCACGCGGAGGGACGGAACCGTCACGCGGTGGACGGGGACACAGGGGGACATCCGGGGCGGCGGGTAGGGTGCCCGGCGGCGGCGCCGACCGGAGGCCGCCGCGGGCCGTCCTGCGCCGCCCGCCCACGCCCGAGGAGGAGACGTACGTGCTGGTGACCCTGCGGACCGCCGGGCCGCCGGCATGACGGGGGCCGCGACCGTCGCGCCGGAGGCCCGGCCCGCGCCCCCGGCCGGTCGGCTGCCGTCGCTGACCGGGCTGCGCTGGGTGGCGGCCCTGCTCGTCTTCGGCTTCCACGCCGGCACGATGGGGATCATCGCCGAGCCGGACCACCGGGCAGTGGTGAACTGGGTCTTCACCCTGGGCCTGTCCGGCGTGCAGTTCTTCTTCATCCTCAGCGGTTTCGTGCTGGTGTGGTCGGCCCGACCGACCGACTCCCGCCGGGCGTTCTGGCGTCGCCGGATCGCCAAGATCTGGCCCAGCCACGTGGCGCTGTGGGCGCTCGCCCTGCTGGTCGCGGCCTGGTTCGCCGACCCGGTGGACCGCGCCGTCGCGGTGGAGAACCTCTTCCTGCTCCAGGCGTGGGACCCCCGGCCGGGCGCGTTCTACAGCATCAACACGGTCAGTTGGTCGCTGTCCTGCGAGTTCTTCTTCTACCTCTGCCTGCCGCTGGCGCTGCCGCTGCTCCGCCGGGCCCGGCCATGGGCACTGTGGACCGTGGTCGTCGCGGTGCCGCTGCTGATCCTGGCGCTCTGGCCGGCCCAGGCCCTGGTGCCCGAGGACAGCCGCTGGTGGTTCACCCAGATCTTCCCGCCCGTCCGGTCCCTGGAGTTCTGGATGGGCGTGGCCGCCGCCGAGCTGATGCGGCGCGGCCGGTGGCGGGGGCCGGGCCTGCCGGTGGCGAGCCTGGTCTTCGTGGCCACCTGGGTGGTCGCCGCGCAGTGGGTGCGCGCCGAGCTGTGGGCGGCGTTGCTCGCCGTGGCGTACATCCTGGTCATCACCGCGGCGGCGGACGCGGACGTGCGCGGGCGGCGGTCGCCGTGGCGGTCCCGGCCGATGGTCTGGCTCGGCGAGGTCTCCTTCGCCTTCTACCTGGTGCACGTGCTGGTGATGGTGACCGTGCTCCGGCTCACCAGCGACTGGGGCGTCGGCTACCGCGGCTGGTGGGGGCTGGCCGCGGTGCTCGGTTTCCTGCTGGTCAACCTGGCCCTCGCCGGAGCGTTGCACCGCTTCGTCGAGACGCCGATGATGCGGCTGCTCGGCCCGCGCCGCCCGGCCCGGGCGCTGCCGCCGGTCGAGGGTGTGGCCGCCCCGCGGCAGCGGCCGCCGGGGGAGCGGGGGCGCGTCGTGCCGCGCCCCCGGCATGCCGAGCCGGAGGCGGACCATCGACCGGCGTACGCCGAGCCCCGTGCGACGGCCGGCCGGCCGCTCCCCCGGGCGTAGGACGACCGCGTCCATTGACGCAGGTCGACCAACCGGAGTAGCCGGACTACCCGTCCACCCTGGTCCGTGCGGTCCGGGGTGGGCGGCCGGACGCGCAGAGCATCGGGCCGGAGGGCCGCCGAGACCGCCGCACACGGGACACGCCCGGCGGCGATGCGGACCGGCGGCATCGGCGGTAGCGTGGTCGCGTGCTTCCCGTCGCGCTCACCTGTCCCCTGTGGTGGGTGGCGCGGTGGGCCGCGCGGCTGCTGACCGGCCTCGCCGTCGCGGTCGCGTTCGCCGTCGGCGCCGGGGCCCTCCCCGCTGCCCCGGCCCAGGCCGGAGTGCCCTCGACCGACACCTGGGTGCCCCCGGCTGACGCCTGGGCGCCCCCGGCCCCGGCACTCCCCGTCACGATGGCACCCGCCGACCCGCCCGTGGCCGTCGCCGACCACCGCGTCGTCGCCGACGGTGCCGACCCCGACCGGGCCGCCGCCGTCGACCGGGCCGCCACCGGCCCCGGCCACCCCGCCGCTTTGGCCGACCCGGGCGCAGCCGCCGGGGCCGTCACCGTCGGCCCGGCCCCCGCGCCGGTCGGGCGCACCCCGGTGACGGCCGGCCCCCGGGGCCCGCCGCACGTTTGATCCGCACCACCCCGCGGGGCCCGCGCGCCCCGCGACCGCGCCCGCCGCACGGCGTAGGAAGGGCCCCTTTCGCCACCGCAGGCGTTGACAAGGGTGCCCGTCCTCCGCTCTCCACCACCCGCGCCACATCCCGGCGGCGGGACGTGGCACCGCCGAGCCCCGCCACCCGGGCGCCGCGTGCGCCCCGCTGCCGCACTCGCTCCCCGTGAGGTGCCGACCATGGAGACCGTCGTCTACCAGTTCCTGATCGAGGTGCCGCGGGCCGCCGCCATCTGGTCCGCCCTGCTCCTGCTGGCCCTGACCGTGCTCGCCGTGCTGGTCGCCCACCCCGAGCGGGTCCGTCCCGCCGACGAGCCGGTCGCCCCGCCCGCGGTCGACCCCGTGGCGGAGGCGGCCGACCTGCGCCGCTACGCCGAGGAGGTGGCCGTCGCGGCGGGCCGGGCCGCCCACGCCGCCCGACGGTGGCGGGCCGACTGGCTCGCCGCCCAGGAGGAGGCCGACCGGGCCTGGCGGGCGTACGACGAGGCGGAGACCGCCGCCCGCCGCTTCACCGGCGCCGCCGCCCTGCCCGCCCCGCGCACCCCGCGCACGCCCGCCGAGTACGCCGCCCGCGAGCGCTGGCTGCACCACGCGGCGGTGGCGGCCCACTGGCGCGGCGACCTCTCCACCCGCCAACTCCGCGAGGTGTTCGGCCGCCGGGCCGGCTGGGATCCCCGCCGGCACCCGGTCGAGCAGGAGATCGCGCTGGCCCGGGCGGTACGCGACGCGAAGCGGGCCGACCACCGGGCCGCCGCCGAGCGGGAACGGTCGGCGTGGCGGGACGCCGACCTGGCCGCCGAGGCGGCGCGGGCCCTGGCCGGGGAGGCGTACGCCGCAGCGGTCCGGCTCCGGCCGGGCCGGCTCCCGGCGGCCCGGCCCGTGTCCGCCGGGCGCCGGCCCGCGCTCGCCGCGCGCTGGCGGCCCGCGCGGGTGGGCTGAACCGCCGGGCAATTTCGTGACGCCGGTCATAGCGGTGCCGAACCGGTCATCCGGCGCGGCCCGGCCGATTCCCGCCGGCGATTCCGCGCCGATGTCCGCCGCTCGTCCGGTTGTCGACGCAAGGTGCGTCGGGAAACGGTCGTCCCATTGAGTCGCGTCAGTGTCGAACTGACCGCAAAAAAAGTCTCTCGATCAAGGTTTAAGCAGGTGGGAGCGGGTTGGCAGGGCGCGGGCCGACCAGTAGTGTCGGCCCGTCCGGTGCGGTACCCGATCGCAAGAGGCGACGCCGCGCCGACCCGCCTAATCGTGAACAGGCGAGCCGGGGACCCAGTGCAACATCGGGGTGAATCCGCGGGCCACGGCCCCGCGGTAGGGCGTTCTTCCCGCCCGAATCCGTCAGCTAACCCGGTCGGCGGCGTCGGAAGGAGTTCCATCCTCGTGCAGCACCCACCCGCCCCCCGGTCGTTCCGGCGCCTCCACGGCGCCGCGGTGCCCGCGCTCGCCCGGCCGCACGCCGCGAGCTGACTCACCGGTCACCGCCCGTCGCCCGGCATTCCGGGCGCATCCCCTGAGTGGTCCACCACCGCCGGACGCCGTCCGCGCGGTCGGTCCCCCCTGCGCGGACCGGCGGCCGCTCACCCCCCGAGCCCGTGGAGGAAACCGTGAAGCACCACCTCAAGCGACAGCTCCGTCGCCTCACGTCCGAGCGTCCGTACCAGGTGGCCGCCGCGTCGGCCGCGGCGCTCGTGCTCGCGTCGGGCACCGGCGCGCTGCTGGCCGGCACCGACGAGGCACCCGCCGCCGCACAGGCCCCGGTGGCCGTGAGCGAGCTGCGGGACGGCAGCGTCGCCTCGCGTGGCGACGCCCGCATCGCGACCGCCCCGTCGGCCGGCGCCCCGGCCGCGTCCAGCGCCGCTCCGTCGGCCAGCGCCACCAGCGCCGCCCCGAACCCGGACCTGACCCGCAAGCCGGAGCCGCCGAAGTCCAAGTCCCTGGACTACGACTACCAGGCCCAGACCACCTTCTACAACTGCGGTCCGGCCGCCGTCCGGCACGCCCTCAGCGCCGCCGGCATCGCGCGCAGCCAGGACGCCCTCGGCGCCCAGCTGGGCACCGACGAGATGGGCACCGACTCGGCCGAGGACACCACCCGGGTGCTGAACGCGACGGTGAAGGGTGACCCGTACCGGACCCGGATGATCCCGGGCGGTGCCGCGACCCCGGCGCAGATGGACCAGCTCCAGGCCGACGTGGTCGCCGCCATCACGGACGGGCGGGGCGTCGTGGTCAACGTCGCCGGCAGCGCCACGGACACCGACGGCGGCTGGCACTCCTTCCCCGGCGGCCACTACATCGCCGTCGTGGGCTACCAGGACGAGGGCCGGCTGGTGAAGATCGCCGACTCGGCGAACCCGGCGACCGCGTCGTACTGGATGTCCACCATCGCCCTGGCGAACTGGGCCGCCACCCGCGGCTACTCCGCCTGACAAAGACACCCGTCGGGCGTCGGCTCCCCACCCCGGGAGCCGGCGCCCGATGTCGTCTCCGGGTCACGGCCCTCGCCGGGGCGTACGGCGGGTGGCACACTGCGGCCTATGGTCGACGAATCGGGTGACCGGGACGGCCGGCGCGTCCTGCTGCTGTTGCACGGCATGGGCGCGACCGGGGACGTGTGGCTGCCCTGGGCGCCGCTGCTGGAGCGCCGGTGGACGGGGCGGTGGCTGGCGCCGGACCTCGCCGGCCACGGCTGGTCGCCGCCGCTGTCGGCGTACTCGTTCGCCGGGCTGGCCGACCGGATCGCCGCGGGGCTCGCGGCGGGGGACCGGCTCGTCGTGCTGGGGCACTCCCTCGGCGGCGTGGTCGGGCTGGCGCTGGCCGCCCGCCGCGCCGGGCTGCCGGTCGACGCCGTGGTCGGGCTCGGCATCAAGGCCGTCTGGTCCCCGGCCGAGCTGGCGAAGGCCGGGGAGCTGGCCGCCCGGCCGGTGACCTGGTTCGCCAGCCGGGACGAGGCGGCCCGCCGGTACCTGCGGGTGGCCGGCCTGACCGGGCTCTTCGCGCCGGACCACCCCGTGGTCGAGGCCGGGCTGCGGCAGGTCGACGGCCGCTGGCGGCTGGCGATGGACCCCGCCGCGTTCGGGGTGGGGGAGCCGGACCTGCCGACCCTGCTGGCGGCGACGGACGTGCCGGTGCTGCTGGCCCGCGGCGAGCACGACCCCATGGTCACCGACGCCCAGCTCAAGGAGCTGGGCGTGCCGGTCGCCACCCTGCCCGGCCTGGGCCACAACGCCCACGTCGAGGCCCCCGAGGCCGTCCTGGAGCTGGTCGACCCGTACCGCTGACCCGCGAGGTGCCGGCCGGTCAGGTGGTGGCGGAGAGGGTCGCCTCGTCCGGCTCGACCGGCAGGCCGGTCCCGCCAACGGCGCGCGGCGTCGGCGGGTTCCAGTCCGCGTCGAGCTGCCGCCGCGCGGCGTCCAGGAACGCCTCGGCGTACGACTCGGCCGGGAAGTCGCCCAGGTAGCGGCTCCGGGTGGCCCAGCGGGCGGCGGCGAGCGGGTCGGTGTCGAGCAGCGCGGCCAGCACCTCGTCCACGTTGGACATGTCGCGGCGCAGCACGTAGCCCGAGCCGGCCAGCGGGAACCGCTCGGCGAACCGGTCGCCCTCGTCGCCCATGTCGGTGACCGCGTACGGCTTGCCGGAGTAGAGGTAGTCGGAGATCACCCCGGACACGTCGGAGACCAGCGCGTCCGAGCGGTTCACGCACTCCGTCAGGGTCAGCTCGCGGGTGGCGGCGGCGCCGAAGACGTGCTGCCGGCCACTCCGGGCCCGGTCCGCGGCCAGCAGCTCCGTGAGCCGGCCCAACTGCCGCGCCGAGGCCGGGTTCTGCGAGGTGTACGGGTGGGCCCGCAGGATCACCGTCGCGCCCCGCGCCAGCAGCCCGCGCAGCAGCGCCTCGGCCACCGGCAGGGAGCAGTAGTTGGCGTCCGCGTGGTGGCCCGTCCAGGTCGGCGTGTAGAGCACCGTGGGGTTCGGCAGGCCGCGCACCGGCTCCGGCCGGACCTCGATCGACTCGACCTGCGGCCGGCCGACCACCACGAACTTCTCCGCCGGGATGTCCACGCCCGCGCGGGCGTACCGGTCGACGGCGGCCTGACCGGCGACGAAGATCCGGTCGAAGATGGCGGAGACCGGGTTGGCGCTGGGCGCCTTGTCGCTGTCGCCGTGGTGCAGCTGGACGTGGGTGAGCTGGGTGAAGCGGATGCAGTGGCTGTTCTTCGCGCCGTGGTTGACGTAGAACGCCACCCGCAGGCTCGGCACCAGCGCCTCGTCCATCGCCTTGGTGGTGGGGCAGTAGACGACCGGCGCCGTGGTGGCCGCGGCGACGGTGGGCAGGAACTCCGGCTCCCGCACCATGACCAGGAACGGCCGGCCGATCCGCTCCAGGTACGGCAGCCACATGGTGACCTGGTATTCCGAGCCGGGCGGGGCGGAGAAGTGGAGCAGGAACTCGGGCTGGTGCCGGCGCAGCGCGCGGGAGACCGCCGACCCGCCGGCCCCCGGCCGGAACCGCCGCCGGGCCAGGTCCAGCCCGACGGCCCCGGCGCCGGCGGCGACCAGCGCGACGGCGCCCAGTGCCACACCGGCCGGCAGGGTCGCCGCGGCGGCTGCCGCCACCACGGCGAGCAGCCCCAGCAGGGCGTCGCCGAGGCGTGCGGCGACCAGGGGCGTCCAGGTGCGCACCGGCAGGTTCGCGGCGCGCACCTCCAGGCCGCCGGCGTCCCGCAGCGGCCCCACGAGCAGCACCAGCCCCAGCAGGACCAGCGCCGTCGCGGCCAGCGCGGGGTCGAAACCGGCGTCGAGGCGCCGGGCGTACCCGACCAGGACCGCCGCCGCGACCAGCGCGGTCTCGGCGGCGCTGTCGGCGCCCGGGCGGACCCGCCGTTCCCAGGCGGCCGCCGCGAGGGCGGCCACCGCCAGCCCCAGCCCCCAGCCGGTCGCGCCGGTCAGCGCGACGACGAGGAACGCCAGCACCGCCAGGCCGGTGGCCAGGGCGCGGGCGATCAGCTTCCGGACCAGGTCACCACGCATGTCGGCTCCGTTCCCCGCCGTGGCCCGAGACCCGCGTCAGCCGGCGCTGGCCGGGCTGGCTGCCCGCTCGGCCTGCCCCGGCACCGGCTGGGCCGGCACCTCGCCCGGCGCGCGGCGCACGTCGATGACCTGACCGGTCAGGTCCGAGATCAGCACGTCCAGCGAGGCCTGGGCGACGGTCTCGGCGGCGAGCAGGGTGTGCTCCGGTTCCTCGCCGAACGCCTTCGTGCGCATGGGGGTCGCGGTGCGCTCGGGGTTGATGCAGTTGACCCGTACGCCGAACTCGGCCCACTCGTCGGAGAGCGCCTGGGTGAGGTTGACCAGGGCCGCCTTGGTGGAGGAGTAGAGGGCGTACTGGGCCCGGCCCCGGGTGTAGGAGCTGGACGTGTAGAGCAGCAGCTGGCCCTTGGTCTGCTGGAGGTAGGGCAACGACTGGCGGGCGGCGATGACCGGCCCGACGAAGTTGACCTGGAGCACCCGGTCCATGGTCTCCTCGTCCATCTCGACGAGGGCGCCCTTCTCCAGGATGCCGGCGGTGACCACGACGTGGTCGATCCGGCCGGTGGCCTCGAAGGCGGTCTTCAGCGCCGCCTCGACGTCCGCGGCGCGCTCCACGTGGGTGCCGGTGCTGGAGCGGCTGAACGGGAAGACCTGCGCGCCGTAGCGGCGGGCCAGCTCGGCCAGGTCGTGGCCGATGCCGTAGCTGCCGCCGAAGATGACGATGGTCCGGCCGGTCAGCTCCTCGGTGTAGCTGCGGTGGTCGGTGACCCGGGGGGCCTGCGCGGCGGCGAGCTGGAACAGCTTGTCCGCGAGGTGCACGTCGACCGGGTGGGTGACCTTGATGTTCTCGTCGGAGCCGTCGATGACCTTGATCGGCGTGCCCGGCAGGTAGCGCAGCACGACGCCGCAGTCGTCGGTGGCGGCGAAGTGGGGGTCGCCCCCGGCGATCCGGTACGCCTCGCGGATCGTGCCCGACCGGAACGCCTGCGGGGTCTGGCCGCGGCGCAGCGACGAGCGCACCGGGATGTCGGTGATGCAGTCGTCCTCGTCGACCTGGATGATCGTGTCGGCCGACGGGATGGCCACGTCGACCGCGGAGTACGTCCAGAGCGCGTTCACGCACTCCCGGACGATCCGGCCGCTGACCAGGGGCCGCACCGCGTCGTGGAAGAGGATGTTGCAGTCGCCCTCGCCGACCGCGTCCAGCGCGATGCGGGTGGTGGCGTTACGGGTGTCGCCGCCCTCGATGACCTTGGTGACCTTGCGGAAGCCGGCCTTGTCGACGATCTGCTGGGCCTCGGCGACGTGGCCGGTGGCCATCAGCACGATGATCTCGTCGATCTCGGGGGCGGCCTCGAAGACCGCCAGGGTGTGCTCGATGATCGGCTTGCCGGCGATCTTCAGCAGCTGCTTCGGGATGCCGAGACCCAGCCGGGTCCCGGTGCCGCCGGCCAGCACCACCGCCACCGTCCGCGAGGGCCGCCACGGCGCCGGGGTCTCCGGTGTGGCGTCCGGGCCAGTGGTGTGGTCCTGCGTCATTGCCGAATCCTCACTCTCAGGGGTGCGTGAACAGACGGTTCCGCCCGCGCGGCGACCGGATGAACCTTAACGCGCCGACCGCGTCGCCCCAACGGGACGACGCGGTCCGCCGGCATCTCCGTCGATGCCGTCCGGCGCGCTACTTGCCGTTGGCGAACGCCTCGTACGCCCGCAGGACCTCGTCGGTCGGGCCGTCCATGCGCAGGACGCCCGATTCCAGCCAGATCGTCCGCTCGCAGGTGTCCCTGATTGAGGAGAGCTGGTGGCTGACGAGGAACACCGTGCCGGCGCTCTCCCGCAGCTCCCGCACCCGCTGCTCGCTGCGCTTGCGGAAGCCCTTGTCGCCGGTGGCGAGCGCCTCGTCGATGAGCAGCACGTCGTGCTTCTTGGCCGCGGCGATGGAGAAGCGCAGCCGGGCCGCCATGCCGGAGGAGTAGGTGCGCATCGGCAGCGAGGCGAAGTCGCCCCGCTGGTTGATCCCGGAGAACTCGATGACCTCCGGGGTCTGCCGCTGCACCTCCGCCGGCGGCATCCCCATGGCCAGGCAGCCCAGCACCACGTTGCGCTCGCCGGAGAGGTCGTTGAGCAGGGCCGCGTTCACGCCGAGCAGCGAGGGCTGTCCCTGGGTGTAGACCGCGCCGCGGTTGACCGGCAGCAGGCCGGCGATCGCCCGCAGCATGGTCGACTTGCCCGAGCCGTTGCTGCCGATCAGCCCGATGGCCTCGCCCCGGTACGCGGTGAAGCTGACCCCCTTGACCGCGTGCACCTCCCGGATGTTCGGCGCCGAGGTGCGGCTGACCATCCGCTTGAGCGCGCCGACCGGGCCGCCGCCCCCGCCGCCGCCCTTGTGCACCCGGTAGATCACGTGCGCGTCGTCGACCACCACGGTCGGCACCCGGTCCTGGACCCGGGGCAGCGTCACCGTCACGTCGTTGGACGACTCGAACTGCTCAACCACGGCCGTACTCCTGTTCGCCCCGCCAGAAGTAGATGAAACCCCCGACGCCCATCACGATCGCCCAGCCCACCGCGGCCAGCCAGAGCTGGAGCACGGAGGAGCTGAGCAGCGGCGCCTGCTCCAGCAGCGCGACGCGGGCCAGCTCGATGTAGACCAGCGCCGGGTTGAACTCGACCAGCCGGGAGGCCCAGGCGGGCAGCTGCTCCTCGAAGAGCGCCACGCTGTAGAGCACGCCGGAGCCGTACATCCAGGTGCGCAGGACGAAGGGCATGACCTGCTTGAGGTCCGCCAGCTTCGCGCCCATCCGGGCCACCGTCATGGTGAGGCCGGCGTTGAAGACCGCCTGGAGGATGATCGCCGGGACGAGCAGCAGCCAGGCGAAGGTGATCGGCTCGCCGGTCACCAGCACGATGGCGAGGAGCACCACCATCGAGCCGAGGAGCTGCTGGAACTGGGTGACCGTGACGGCCAGCGGCAGGCAGGCCCGGGGGAAGTGCAACGCCCGGATCAGGCCTAGGTTGCCGGTGATCGACTGGGTGCCGTTCTGCACGGCGGTCTGGGTGAAGTTGAAGATGAACAGACCGGTGCAGAGGTAGGCGATGAAGTTCGGGATGCTGTCCTGCTTCAGCACCACGCCGAAGATCAGGTAGTAGACCGCCGCGTTGGTCAGCGGGGTGAGCACCTGCCACAGCTGCCCGAGCCGGGCGTTGCTGAACGACGCGACGAGCTTCGCGTTGGCGTACGCGGCGATGAAGTGCCGGTAGCGCCAGAGCCGCCGGGCGTACTCGCCCAGGGGCGGCCGCTCGCCGGCGACCCGGAGCCCGTGGCGGGCGGCCAGCTGCGCCTGGGTGAGGCCGGAGTCGGGGTCGGCCAGCGCGGTGTTGGCCATGGGATGGGCGCTCCGATCTTTCGTGACGACGGATGAGGCGCGACGATGGAACCAAGCGGGGAGCGCCGCCTCGCCGCTGCGTGGACAGTAGTCCGAAACACGTCGGGACGCAACCGTACCGTCGTTGCGCTACATTGTTCCTCGTGACAGCCGAGACGAGCTCCAGGTGACGACCGGAAAGAGGCGGGCGCCGGCCGGCGCGGCGGTGCTGCGGGACGACATCACCACGGCGATCCGCCGCGCGCTGATGCAGGAGCTCGCCGCGGTCGGCTACGGCCGGCTCTCCATCGAGGCGGTGGCCCGTCGGGCCGGGGTGAGCAAGACCGCGATCTACCGGCGCTGGAGTTCGAAGCTCGAACTGGTGCTGGAGATCGTCGCCGCGGCGGCCACCGGCAAGCTGCCGGCGCTGGACACCGGCACCCTGCGCGGCGACCTCCAACTGCTCTTCCAGGTCGTGGCGCACGCGCTGCGGCACCCGCTGGCCTCGCAGATCATCCCCGACCTGCTCGCCGAGGCGGCCCGCAACCCGACCATCGACCAGACCCTCCAGCAGGTGCTGCGGGCGCGGCAGCAGGAGATCGGCGGCCGGCTGATCGGCCGCGCCGTGCAGCGCGGCGAGCTGCCGCCCGACACCGACCCCGAGGCGGCCGTCGACCTGATCGTCGGCCCGCTCTACTGGCGGCTGGCGATCGCGCGGACCCCGCTCACCGACGCGTACCTGGACACGCTGGTCGAGGCGGTGGCCATCGGGCTCGGCGCCGGCGCCGGCGTGCCCCGCCCCCGCGCGGCGGACGCCACGCCGGCCTGACCGCCGGGGTCAGCGCGGCGCGTCGACCGGCAGCCGGGAGACGATGTGCCGGGCGATCTCCAGCGAGCTGGTGGCGGCGGGGGAGGGCGCGTTGAGCACGTGCACCTGCCGGTCCGCCTCGACGATGAGGAAGTCGTCCACCAACCCGCCGTCGGGCAGGATCGCCTGGGCTCGGACGCCGGCGCCGGCCCGGACGATGTCCGCCGGGGTCAGCTCCGGCACCAGCCGGGCCAGGCTCGCCGCGAACCGCTTCTTCGACAACGACCGGGCCACCTCGGTCAGCCCGTAGCGGTAGTGCCGGCGGCCCAGCGCCCACAGGCCCCGGTAGGTCAGCTCGTCCCAGATGTCGCGCGGGCTGATCCGGCCCCAGGAGTAGCCCTCCCGGGCGGTCGCCAGCACGGCGTTCGGGCCGGCGTGCACGCTGCCGTCGATCATCTTGGTCAGGTGCACCCCGAGGAACGGGAACTGCGGGTCCGGCACCGGGTAGATCAGCCCCCGCACCAGGCCCTGCCGCTGCGGCACCAACTCGTAGTACTCGCCCCGGAACGGCACGATCCGCACCGGCGTGGGCACCCCGGCCAGCCGGGAGATGCGGTCGGCGTGCAGACCGGCGCAGTTGACCAGCACGTCCGCGACGACCTCGCCCCTGGTGGTGCTGACCACCACGCCCTCGGGTCGGGTGGCCACGCCGGTGACCTCGGTCTCGGTGCGCAGCTCCGCCCCGCCCGCCGCGAGCAGCTCGGCGAGCTTGCGGCAGACCGCCCCGAAGTCGACGATGCCGGTCGAGGCGACGTGCAGCGCGGCGACGGCCGCGACGTGCGGCTCGTACTCGGCCGCCTCGGCGGCCTCGATCAGCCGCGCCGGCAGGCCGTTGGCCGTGGCCCGCTCGTGCAGGGCGTGCAGCCGGGGCAGCTCCTCCGGGTCGGTGGCGACGATCAGCTTGCCGCAGATGTCGTACGCGAGCCCGTGCTGCTCGCAGAACTCGACCATCGACGCGCTGCCGGCCTTGCACATGGTGGCCTTCAGGCTGCCCGGCTTGTAGTAGACGCCGGCGTGGATGACGCCCGAGTTGTGCCCCGTCTGGTGGGCCGCCCAGCCGGCCTCCTTCTCCAGCACGGTGACCTGGTCCCCGGGCCGGTCGGTCATCAGCCGGTGTGCCACGGCGAGCCCGACGATGCCGCCACCCACCACCACGAACCTGGTCATCTCATCTCCCCTGCCGACGCCGCGACCGATGGTAACCAAGCCGTCCCGCGTGCCCGACTCGCGGACGACCCGCCCGGTTGGCCTAGACTGCTCCGGGTCCATCACTCTGGGGGTCACATGTCTGAGGTCATCGCGCTCGGCCAGCCCACGGTCGGCGAGGCGGAGCTCGCGGCCATCGCCGAGGTCTTCGCCTCCGGCTGGCTCGCCGGCTCCGGGCCCACCTGCCGCCGCTTCGAGGAGCGCTTCGCCGCCACCGTCGGCACCCGGCACGCCCTCGCCACCAGCAACTGCGGCTCGGCGCTGCACCTGGCGCTGATCACGCTCGGTGTCAAGCCGGGCGACGAGGTGATCGTCGGCGACTACACCTTCCCGGCCACCGGGCACTCGGTGATGTGGACCGGCGCCACGCCGGTCTTCGCCGACGTGCGGCCCGACACCTGGACGGTCGACCCGGCCGCCGTCGAGGCCGCGATCACCCCGCGCACCGTCGGCATCATCGCCGTCGACGCGTTCGGGCAGCCGGCCGACTACGACGAGCTGCGCGCCATCGCCGACAAGCACGGCCTGTTCCTGGTCGAGGACGCCGCCTGCTCCGCCGGCGCCACCTACAAGGGCCGGCCGGCCGGCAGCCTGGCCGACGTCGCCACCTTCAGCTTCCACGGCCGCAAGGGCATCACCGCCGGCGAGGGCGGGGCCTACGTCACCGACCGCGACGACCTCGCCGCCCACGCCCGCAAGCTGCACACGTACGGGGTGGAGGGGGCGCTCACCCGCGCCGAGCTGTCGAACCTGCCGATTCCGACCTTCACCGAGCTGGGCTACAACTACCGGCTCTCGGACATCTCCGCGGCGATCATGCTCGCCCAGCTCGACCGGCTGCCGGACCTGCTGGCCGCGAAGCGCCGCACCGCGGCCCGCTACGGCGAGCTGCTCAAGGACCACGAGCTGATCACCACCCCGTACGAGGCGCCCGACCGCGAGCACCCCTGGCAGTCGTACGTCGTCACGCTGGCGCCCTCCGTCGACCGGGGCGCGGTGGCGCTGGCGCTGCGGCAGCGCGGCGTGCAGTGCACCTTCGGCACGTACGCCTCACACGTCCAGCCGCTCTACGGCCAGAGCACGCCCTGCCCGGTCTCGGCGGACCTGTTCGCCCGGCACCTGGCCATCCCGATGCACGCCAACCTCACCGACGCCCAGGTCGAGACCGTCGCGGCCACGCTGGTGGACGTCGTCAACACCGCGGCCACCAGCCGCTGACTCCCCAAGGAAGGACACGCTCCGCCATGTCGAAGCAGACCGTCTTCATCACCGGAGGCGCGGGTTTCATCGGCCTGCACGTGGTGCCGATGCTGTTGGAGAAGGGCTACAAGGTCCGCATCTTCGACAACATGTTCCGCGGTGACCGGGACCGCGTCGCGGAGCTGGTGGCCACCGGCGACGTCGAGCTGATCGACCAGGACGTCCGCTACGGCGGCGCCGTGCACGCGGCCATGAAGGGCTGCGACTACGTGATCCACCTGGCCGCGGTCTCGATCAACAAGAGCC
The DNA here is from genome assembly GCF_040639595.1 of Micromonospora sp. NPDC023814. Taxonomy (NCBI): domain Bacteria; kingdom Bacillati; phylum Actinomycetota; class Actinomycetes; order Micromonosporales; family Micromonosporaceae; genus Micromonospora; species Micromonospora sp. NPDC023814. The sequence goes on along the minus strand of NZ_JBFAAF010000010.1, from coordinate 51,122 downwards.
AGGCCGACCCGTACGAGTCGATCGACATCAACATGGTCGGCAACCACAACGTGTTCGCCGCCGCCGCCGACCACGGCGTCAAGCGGCTGGTCTTCGCGTCGTCGGCCTCGGTCTACGGCGACCCGAAGAAGCTGCCGATGCACGAGGACGACCGGCTCGACCCGCTCACCCCGTACTGCATCTCCAAGCGGGCCGGCGAGGACCTGCTCGGCTTCTACCAGCGCAGCAAGGGCCTGAACTGGATCGCCCTGCGGTTCTTCAACGTCTACGGCCCGGGCCAGAAGCCGACCGCCTACTACACCTCGGTGATCAACCACTTCGTGAAGCGGCTCAAGAACGGCGAGCCGCCGGTCATCGACGGCAAGGGCGAGCAGTCGATGGACTTCATCCACGTCCACGACATCGCCCGCTCGGTGGTCGCGGCGATGGAGGCCGAGCAGGGCAACGTGCCGGTCAACATCGGCACCGGCATCGACACCTCGATCGCGACCCTCGCCGAGATCCTGATCAAGGCTGTCGGCGTCGACGTGCAGCCGCAGTTCAACCCGCGCGAGGTGCTGGTCAGCCGGCGCGCCGCCGACATCACCCGGGCCCGCGAGGTGCTCGGCTGGGAGCCCACCATCGCCGTCGAGGACGGGATGACCGACCTCATCAAGACCGAGGTCGCGTGACCCAGTCGCCGTCCGCCGGGGGTCCGTCGTCGCACGGGCTCCCGGCGAACCCGTACAACCCGCACGCGTGGGTGATCGGCGAGCCGGTGATCGGCGCGGGCACGTGGATCGGCGCGTTCACCGTCATCGACGGCTCCGGCGGGCTGACCATCGGCGCCGGCTGCGACATCAGCTGCGGCGCGCAGATCTACACCCACTCCACCGCCCGGCGTTGCGTGTCGGGGCGTGCCCATGCTTCCGTGGACCGGGCGCCGGTGGTGATCGGCGACCGGGTGTTCATCGGGGCGAACGCGACCGTGATGATGGGCGTCACCATCGGTGACGGTGCGGTCGTCGGCGCGGGGGCCGTGGTCACCAGAGACGTGCCACCGGGGGCGGTCGTGACGGGGGTCCCCGCCCGGGTGGTCTCCACAGTCGAGTTGGACGGCGGCGATGTCCGGTTCGTCCCTGTAGCGGAGAGCTAGGAGCACCCCTCCCGTGCGTATCGCAGTGGTCAACAACTTCTTCCCGCCGCGCGCGGGCGGAAGCTCGCACCTGTCCGAGTCGCTCGCCAAGGGCTACGCCGCCGAGGGGCACGACGTGCTGGTGCTCACGGCCGCCTACCAGGACGCCCCGGCGGTCGAGGAGCGCGACGGGCTGCGGATCGTCCGGCTGCCGGCGTGGATGCTGCCGCAGACCCGGCTCGCCGTGAGCTTCGACATCTCGTTCACCACCCGGCCCAGCCTGCTGCGCCGGGTCCGCAAGCTGCTCGACGATTTCCGGCCGGACGTCATCCACCAGCACGGCCAGTTCTTCGACCTGACCTGGGCGACCGCGCTCTACGCGCGCAAGCGCGGGGTGCCGGCGCTGCTGTCGATCCACACCCGGCTGGAGAACCCGCAGGCCCGCTACGCGAAGGTGTTCCGCGGGCTGGACGCGACCATGGTCAAGCCGTTCATGTGGCGGTCCAAGCCGCGGCTCGTGGTGATGGACGTGCTCATGCAGGAGTACATCGAGGACCGCTACCGGGGCGCGCACTCCGGCCTGGTGCCGATCCCGGTCGGGGTGGACCCGGACTGGGTGGTCGGCGGCAACGCCCAGCGGGTCCGCGAGCGGCACGACCTGGGCACCTCGCCGGTGATCCTGTCGGTGGGGCACGTGATCCCGCTGCGCGACCGCATCGCGCTGGTCGAGGCGCTGCCCGAGGTGCTGGCCAAGGTGCCGGACGCGAAGCTGCTCATCTGCGGCCAGGTCTACTACGGGGTGTTCGCGGAGCGGGCCCGGGCGCTCGGCGTCGAGCACGCCGTCATCGCGGCCGGCAAGGTGGCCAAGAGCGAGATCCCCGACTACCTGGCCGCCGCGACGGTGGAGTCGCACGAGCAGGGGCTCGGCCTCGGCACGGCGACCCTGGAGGCGATGGCGGCGGGCGTGCCCGTGGTGGCGCCCGCACGGGCGGACAACTTCCCCGGCATCTCGCTGCGCGACGGCGAGAACGTCCTGCTCTGCCGGCCCGGCGACGTGTCGGGCCTGGCCGAGCGGCTGATCGCCGCGCTGACCGACCCGGCCCTGGCCAAGCAGATCGGCGTCAACGGCCAGTCGCTCATCCGGGAGCGCTTCAGCCTCGACCGGGTGCTGCACCGGCACCTGGAGGTGCTCGGCGAGATGGCGGCCGCCCGCCGCCGCTGACCGTACGACGAGAAGGTGCCCCCGACCACGAGAGTGGTCGGGGGCACCGGCGTTTCGCGGGACGGTGTCCGCCGGGCACGGGCCGGCGGGGCGGCGTCAGCGGGTGGTGACCGGCGCGGCGGCCGGGTCGGCGGCGGAGCGGGGCGCCGGAACCTGCTCGACGGCGACCGCCTCGTCGGGGGCGGCCTCGTCGGGCGTCCCCCGACGGAGCTGCCGCACCCCGGACAGGGCGGCGATGCCGGCGGCGAGGAGGTCGGCCACCGTGAAGATCAGCCGGGAGGCGAGCGCGATGCCCGTCGCCGCCCCGATGCCCCCGGCGCCGGCGAGGAAGGGCGCCATGGTGGCGACCAGCACGGCCTCCCGGACGCCGAGCCCGGAGGGGGAGAGGAAGGCGAACATCCCGACGGTCATCGCGATGGCGAACGAGCCGATACTGCGCAGCAGGCCGCCGACGCCGGGAGCGGCCTGGGCGTTGGCCAGCAGCCACAGGTGCACGCCGAACAGCGTGTAGCCCAGGGCGCTCCAGCCGACCACCCGCAGCACGCCGGGCAGCGTCAGCCGGTGCTGCAGCGGCGGTCGGCGCAGCACCTTGAGGACGATCTGGATCAGCCGGGTGAGCACCGCCGGGATCGCGCAGATCAGGGCGATCGGGAACAGCACGGCGACGATGTAGAGCGCCACCCGGACCGGCTCGGCGTACTCGGCCCCGGTCTCGGCGGTCGCGTCCAGCAGCGAGGGCAGGCTCAGCAGGCCGACGCCGAGCGCGGCGACCACGCCGAGCCCCAGCGCGACCAGCGTGGCCAGGAAGGCCCGCGCGCGCGGCAGCCCGGCCCGCCGGCCCAGCTCCATCTGCAGGACGTACGCCCACACGCTGCCCGGGATGTACTTGCCGAGCTGCCCGACCATGCAGATCCGCAGGGCGGCGGGAACGGACACCCGGTGCTCCAGGTCCTCCGCCGCGGCCCGCCACGCCATCGAGTTGGCGAACATCCCGGCGAGCACCGCCAGCACGGCGAGCACCACCGAGGGCCACGCCAGGTCGAGCCAGGTCTGCCGGACGTCCGGCCACTGGCTGACGACGCTCCAGGTCATGCCCGCCGCGATCGCCGCGATCACCACGACCCGTACGCCCAGCGAGAGCCAGCGGGACGGACCCTTCGCCGCGCCGGCCTGCTCGGCCGGTGCGGTCACCGTTTCGACCTGCGTCGCGGTCTCTGCCACGGCCGTCCTGCCTCCGCGTCGCCCTGACCCGTTGGGGTCGCCTGCACAATTCGCCGAGACTAGCGCAGCGCGGGGCGTACCACGAACCCAGCCCGGTCGGCGAGTCGGGCCGTCGCCGGGCGTGCGCGGGTTCTCGCCGGGGCGGTCCAGATGTGCCGGGGTCCTCGCGCGCTGCTACCGTCTGCACGCTGCCCCACACCCCAAGGAGAGCGCTTGTGATCCCGATTTCCGTCGTCAAGCTGGACGAGGCGGCCGAACGGTTGGCGGTCGAGGTGATCCGTTCGGGCGTCATCGCGCAGGGACCGATGGTGGCCCGCCTGGAGCGCGAGTTCGCCGACCTGGTCGGCGTCGAGCACGCGGTGGCCGTCAACAACGGCACCACCGCGCTCGTGGCCGCGCTCCAGGTGCTCGACCTCCAGCCTGGCGACGAGGTCGTCACCAGTCCCTTCACCTTCGTCGCGACCCTCAACGCGATCCTCGAGGCGGGCGCCACCGCCCGGTTCGCCGACATCCGCGAGGACGACTTCTGCGTCGACCCGGAGGCCCTCGCCGCCGCCGTCGGCCCGCGCACCAAGGTGCTCATGCCGGTCCACCTGTACGGCCAGCCCGCCGACATGGACGCGATCGCCCCGCTGGCGCGGCAGCACGGCCTCGGCCTCGTCGAGGACACCGCCCAGTCGCTCGGTGCCACGATCTCCGGGCGCGGCGCCGGCAGCTTCGGGCTCGGCACCTTCTCGCTGTACGCCACCAAGAACCTCACCACGGGTGAGGGCGGCATGATCACCACCGACGACGCCGGCCTCGCCGACCGGCTGCGGGTGCTGCGCAACCAGGGTATGCGGCAGCGCTACCAGTACGAGGTGGCTGGGCACAACTACCGCCTCACCGACCTGCAGGCCGCGCTGGGCATCCCGCAGATCGCCGCGTACGGCGAGAACGTCAAGCGCCGCAAGGACAACGCCGCCCGGCTCTCCGCCGGCCTGGCCGACGTCCCCGGGCTGCGCCTGCCGACCGAGCTGCCCGGCCGCTCGCACGTCTGGCACCAGTACACGGTGCTGGTCACCGACGAGGCTCCGGTGAGCCGCGACGAGGTGATCACCCGGCTGACCGAGCGCGGCGTGGGCTGCGGCATCTACTACCCGAAGACCGTCTACGACTACGACTGCTACCGGGACCACCCCCGCGTGGTCGCCGACCCGGCGCCGGTGACCGACCGGGTCGTGCGCCAGTGCGTCTCGCTGCCGGTGCACCACCACCTCTCCGACAGCGACGTCGACCAGGTCGTCGAGGCCGTCCGCGCGGCGGTGGGCGCATGACCGCCAAGCTGCGTTTCGCCCTGGTCGGCACCGGGATGATGGGCTCGCTGCACGCCCGGGTGATCGCCCAGTCCGACCGGGCCGAGCTGGCCCGGGTGATCGAGCCCCGGCGCTCCGTCGGCCAGCAGATCGCCGAGCGGTACGGGGCCGGCTGGGCCCCGAACGCCGACGACCTCTCCGACGTCGACGCCGTGGTGATCGCCGCGCCGACCGAGTTCCACCACGGCCTCGCCGACCAGGTGCTCGCCGCCGACAAGCCGCTGCTGATCGAGAAGCCGGTCTGCGGCAGCCTCGCCGAGACCGAGGAGATCGTGGCCACCGCCGGCAAGCGCGGCGTGCCGCTGCTGTGCGGCCTGCTGGAGCGGTTCAACCCGGCGGTGCTGACCGCCCTCGCCCTGGTCGACCGCCCGGTGCACCTGGCCGCCACCCGGCACTCGCCGTACGCGCCGCGGATCCGCACCGGGGTCGCCTGGGACCTGCTCATCCACGACGTCGACCTGGCGATCCAGGCGTTCGGCGGCGAGGAGCCGGTGGGGGTCCGGGGCACCTTCGGCCACTTCCACCCGGACTCGCTCGCCGAGGCGGAGGACGTGGCGGAGACGGTGCTGAACTTCGGCAGCGGCGCCCTGGCCAACGTCTCGGCCAGCCGGATCGGGCAGCGCAAGGTGCGGACGCTGGTGATCAGCGAGGTCGACCGGCTGATCGAGGCGGACCTGATCCGCAAGGACGTGACCATCTACCGGCACGTCTCGTCGGACGCGGCCACGCCGGACGGGCGCGGCTACCGGCAGCAGAGCATCATCGAGGTGCCGGAGCTGCTCACCAACCGGGAGCCGCTCGCCGCCCAGCTCGACCACTTCCTGGACATCGTCGCCGGCACGGCCGACGCCGACGTGGAGCGGCAGCGCATCCTGCCCGCGCACCGGGTGGTCGGCCGGCTCTTCGCCGACAACGGGCGCTGACGGACCGACACGGAAGGGGCGGGGCGACCACGGTCGCCCCGCCCCTTCGTCGTCCTCCGGCCCGTCGCGCTCAGCCCCCGGTGGCGCAGCTCCGGCCGGCCTCGGTGACCCGGTAGATGCTGATCCGCCCGATCGTGTGGGCCAGCTCCAGCCGGTCGCTGGCCTCCAGCCGCTCGCGCTCGTAGTGCTTGTCCCAGGCGCCGGGCATGTTCCGCTTTCCGACCACCACGTACGAGATGTTGAACTGGCGCACCTCGCACCCGGCGGGCCGGGCGTCGGCGTTGTTCACCAGCCAGTTCCACGCGTCCCACCGCCGCTCGTAGTTCTCGGTCGGCAGGCCGGGCAACGGCGGGATGCCGAACAGCAGCGGCACCTCGTAGTCGGCGTAGGCCCAGGTGATGAACTCGTGGTGCCGGTCGTAGGCGACGGTGGCGCCGGGCGGGTTGTTCTCCGCCAGCCACTCGTACGCCTTCTCGTAGGAGGCGCCCACCGGCGCCCGGCCCTTGAACGCGCCGCGCAGCGGCTGCCAGCTCGCCGGCACCGCGGCGAGGCCGAGCAGCACCGCCACCAGCACCCCCGCGGCGACCGCCGTCGGCGCCTCCGACCCGCGCAGCGCCCCGGCCTTCGCGGCGACGCGGGTCAGCAGCCACTGCACGGCCAGCCCCAGCACCACCGCGCCGGCGACCGCCAGCAGCCCGTACACCGGGAAGATCATCGAGCGGACCCGCTCCCGGACGCCGTACCACAGGCTGGAGAGCGTCATCGCGGCCGTCGAGTCGGACGCGGCGGTCCACACCCCGATCGCCGTCCAGACCACGCCGGCGGCGAACCACGGCCGGGCCCACCGCAGCCGCGGCAGCACCAGGCAGAGCGGGGAGAGCAGCAGGCACGGGATGACGAGCCAGAGGCCGACCTGGATCGTCGGCTCGCTGAGCTGGAAGTCCGCGCCGCCGACCCCCGGGTAGGCGAACAGGACGTACCGCTGCGGGTCGGTGACCCAGTACTCGAACGAGTCGCCGTACCTGCCGAGCAGGGCGGGCGGGTTGGACAGCCGCTCGCCGTTGGCGCCGGCCAGCACCCCGAGCAGCGGGAGCAGCGGCACCAGCGCGGCCAGCACCATCGCGCCGGCCGACGCGGCGACCCGGCGCAGCACCCACCGGCCGCGTACGGCCAGCAGCATGCCGATCGCCAGGACGGCGATGAACAGCACGTCGTACGTGTGCGTCATGACGATCCCGGCGCCGCACAGGCCGGCGAGCAGGCCCAGCCGGACCGGGTGGGCGCCACGCACGGCGAGCGCGATCAGCAGCGCGATCGCCCCGGCCATGCAGGGGGCGGTCTGCTCGGTGATCCGACCCGTGATCACCGACATCCACATCGGGCCGAGCACGGCCGGCGCGGCGGCGGCGCTGGCGGCCACCACCGGCCTGCCGCCGAGGGCCCGGACGCAGGCGTAGACGGCCGCCACCAGCGCGAGCGGCCCGACGAGGATCGACCAGGCGCTCAGCACGGTGCTGATCCGCCCGCCGGAGATCTCCGCCGCCTGGGCCCAGGCCACGTTGGCCGCGAGCGGGTAGAAGGAGCAGGACAGCGCCGGATCGGTGGAACCGCTGGTGCAGGCCGAGGAGATCAGCACGCTGTCGGTGTCCATGATCCGCCGGGTGAGGAAGCCGTGGTTCATGGCGTCCCACCCGGGCGGGGCGACGAGCCGGCCCAGCATCAGCCAGCCGAAGGCGACGCTGACCGCGGCGGGCACGGCGATCCCGAGGACGTCGGCGCGGCCGGGGCGTACCGCCGGCAGCCGCAGCCGGGTGATCCGCGCCCGCCACCCGGCGTCGGTCGGCCGCCCGGCGGCGTCGCCGTCGACGGTGGCGGTGCGGTCGGCGGCGTCCGGCTCGACCAGGCCGCGGGTCACCAGCCGGGACGCGAGCACCGCGAGGCCGGCGAGCAGCACCTCGGCGGCGAGCACCGCCAGCGGACCGTCCGGCAGCCCGAGTTTCGGCAGCCATGTCATGGCGAGGGTGACCAGGCCCAGGGTCAACGCCGGGGCGGCGGCCCAGGTGGCCCACCGGTAGCGTCCCGGGGGCAGCGCGAATCCGAGCAGCGCGCCGGGCACGACGGCGACGGCGAGCGCGATGAGGCTGGTCAAACCGTGGATCCTTTCGAACGGAACTCGCGGTTGCCCCGCGGCGGCTGGTGCGCGGAGCCGAGGTGCGGCCGCCCGTGCGGCCACCCGGTCGGCGAGCGGCCGGACCAGTATAGGAACGGGAGCCCGCCGCGCTGACCCGGCGAACCCGGCGTCGGCGACGCGTCGTCACCGGCGTCGCTTTTGCGGTGGATCATCCCGCCGACGTGACGGCTGTGGCCAGGAGGGACCAAATCGTCCCGGTGTGGCGGTACCCGAGCGATACCGGCGTGTTCCTTCGCGTTAAGGTCACACCGGCGTGGTGGCGGGTGGCCGCGGGCGCCGGTGCCGTCGCTGGTCAGCGACGATGGACGGACAGGCGGGTCGCCGCGACCGCTGTTCCGTCCCGTCGCGTTCCGCCGGGGCGCGCCGGTGGCGTCCGGGCGCCGACGGTCGCCGAAGCGGGGAACGCTGCCGTCACGGCGCCAGTGACGGTCGGTGAGCCAGTCGTCGATCTCGTAGGGAGCTAGTCCTTGTTCGGCAAGTTGATGGGACCGGCGGGAGTCGCCGCCCGCGGCGCGCTGCTGCTGCTGGCCTACCTGGTGATGCTCGCCGCCGGCGCGCTCGGTTGGATCGGCGTCTTCGCCGTCGCCGGGCTGGCCGCGCTCGCCGGCGAGTACGCGCTCGCCCGCTGGTCGCCCGCCACACACACGCTGCTCGAGAAGGTCGGCCTGCGGGGCGACTACCGGCAGCTCGCCCGCGACCTCGCGGTCGTCCTGCTGGTGGTCGCCGAGGTCCGGCCGAGCGCGTGGGAACTCAGCCTGGTCCTGGTGCTGCCGTCGACCGTCTGGCTGATCTCGGTCTTCGCCGGCGCGCTGGCCACGATGATCGACCGGCGCAACCCCCTGTCGGCGCTGGTGCGCAACATCGACCTCGGCCCGATGCGGGCCGCACCCCGCCCGCCGGACTGGGCGGCCTGGCTCGCCGGCGACCGGCTGGCCCTGGTCAACGTGGTGCTGGCGCCGGCCGCCGTGTTCGCGGCGGTGCTCGGCAACGCCGCCCCGGTGATCGGCGCGGGAGTGGTGGCCGTGTTCGCCGCCGCGCTGGTGGGCGGGATCGTCGCGCTGACCTGGCTGCGCGGGCGCGGGATGGGCCAGAGCCCGCTGCTGCCCGCCGTCCAGCGCTGGCTGGACAGCTACCGGCCGGAGGTGGCCCTCTACTTCGCGGGGCCGGCGAAGGACGTCTACCAGGCCAACATGTGGCTCGCCCCGACCGAGGCGCTCGACCAGCGCGGCGTGGTGCTGCTGCGCAACAAGGAGGCGTTCCTCGATCTGGCCGACACCCGGCTGCCGGTGATCTGCGTGCCGGCCGGCGTGGACTTCATGAACCTCGAACTGGGCAGCGTGCGCGCCGCGCTCTACGCCGCGAACGTCGGCGCGAACATCCACATGCTCCGCGAGCCCGGCATGAAGCACGTCTTCGTCGGGCACGGCGACAGCGACAAGCAGGCCAGCGTCAACCCGTACAGCAAGGTGTACGACGAGGTGTGGGTCGCCGGCCTGGCCGGGCGCGAGCGGTACGCCCGGGCCGGGGTGGGCGTGCTCGACTCCGACATCGTCGAGATCGGACGGCCGCAGCTCGCCGGGGTGCACACGTTCGGCGCGGAGTCGGTCGACCGGCCGTTCACGGTGCTCTACGCCCCGACCTGGGAGGGGTGGCTGGACGACGATCCGTACCACACCTCGCTGGTGCTGATGGGGGAGCGGATCGTCAAGGGGCTGCTCGCCACCGCGCCGGCGGTCCGGCTCATCTACAAGCCGCACCCGCTGACCGGCTCCCGCGCCAAGGAGGCGAAGACGGTGCACGAGCGGATCGTGGAGCGGATCCGCGCGGCGGGCGGTGACCCGGACGCGACCTCCCTGGACGGCACGCGGCACCTCGTGGTCACCGGCCGGACGCCGGCGCTGTTCGACTGCTTCAACCAGACCGACCTGCTGATCAGCGACGTGTCCAGTGTGGTCTCGGACTTCGTCCAGAGCCAGCGGCCGTACGTGGTGGCGAACCCGGGCGGCCTGCCGGAGGACGAGTTCCGCCGGGAGTACCCGACGTCGCGGGCGGCGTACCTGCTCTCCCGGGACTGTGGCGAGCTGGAGAAGATCGTGTCCGTCACCCGGGCCGGCGACGACCCGATGACCGACGCCCGGCGGGAGCTGAAGACCTACCTGCTCGGCCCGGCCGAGGCGAACCCCATGGAGCGGTTCCGGGAGGAGATCGCGCGGCTCTGCCGCTGAGCACCGGCGCGTACGCGCGACGGCGGTGGACGGGAGCGCCCGTCCACCGCCGTTTCTCGTCGGAGTCAGCCCTGCCGCTGCGGCGGGGTGTCCACGTCCCGGGAGACGACCTCGCCCCGCTCGTCGACCCAGCCCTTCGGCCGCGCCGGGTTGCCCGCCACGAGCTGGTACGGCGCCACGTCCTTGGTCACCACGGAACCCGCCGCGATCATCGCGTACTCGCCGACCTCGATGCCGCAGACGAGGGTCGCGTTCGCGCCGATCGAGGCGCCCCGGCGGACCACCGTCGGGGTGATCTTCCAGTCCGGGTTCTGCGCGCGGGGCCGGAAGTCGTTGGTGAAGACGGCGCACGGCCCGACGAACACCTCGTCCTCCAGGGTCACCCCCTGGTAGACGGAGACATTGTTCTGGATCTTGACCAGGTCGCCGACCGTGACGCCGGCGTCGACGTACACGTTGCGGCCGATGACGCAGCCGGCGCCCACCTGGGCGGAGGACCGGATGTGGGCCAGGTGCCAGACCTTGGTGCCGTCGCCGACCCGGGCACCCTCCTCGACGTCGGCCGTCGGGTGGACGAAGACCGAGGGGGACGGGGAACTGCTGTCAGTCATCCTTCAACTCGCATGGGTCGCAGGGCGCGCCGGGCGCCGTCGGTGACCCGCGTTCGGCGTACGCCGGGAGGGGCGGCCGCCCGCGCGGGTCCGGGCTGCCGCGCCGGCCCCGGGCACGGAGAGTGAGGCCGGGGCGCGCGGACTCGGCGTAGCATATCGACCGCTCAGTCGAGCAGCTCCGCCACGGCGTCGGCGACCGGCACGTCCGCCGGCAGGGCGTCGGCGGCCACCACCGCCGGCACCGGCAGCGGCCCGTAGAGGTGGGGGAAGAGGGCGCCGCCGCGCGACGGTTCCCAGCGCAGCGCGTCGCCCAGCCGGGCCGGGTCCACGGTGAGCAGGGTCAGCCCGGTGGCGCCGGTGAAGTGCCGGCGGGCCGTCTCGACCACCTGGTCGGGCCCGGAGAGGTGGATGAACCCGGACTGCGCGTCCGTGGCGGTGCCGGCGAAGTGGCCCGCGGCCAGGGCGTCGTCCCATTCGACGGTGGTCAGCAGCTTGTAGATCACCCCGGCAGCCTACGCAGAACCGGCCCGGTTCTCCGCGGTACCGCCCGCGCCGCCGCCGCTCTCGGTGGGGGTGTCCGGGCTCCGACCCGGGCCCGCCGCCCGCTCCCGGCGGGGCCGGAGAGGGGCCGGGCCGCCGTCCGCACGGCGGTCGACGCGGGGCCTACCCTCCCGCTCCCGGCCGGCTTCTGTCACCATTCGGGGTCGACACACCGACGAATGGGGGCCCCGGGTGCGCATCCTGCTGGTCGAGGACGACCGTCGGGTGGCCGCCGCGCTCTCCTCCGCCCTCACCCGCCGGGGGTACGAGGTGGAGCACGCGGCGACCGTCGCCGCCGCCCTCTCCGCCGCCCCCTGCGACCTGGTGCTGCTCGACCTGACCCTGCCGGACGGGGACGGCACCGACCTGTGCCGCGAGCTGCGCCGGCGCAGCAGCCAGCTCGGCATCATCGCGGTGACCGCCCGGGGCGAGGAGCGGGACCGGGTGCTCGGCCTGCGGCTGGGCGCGGACGACTACGTGGTCAAGCCCTTCTCCATGACCGAGCTCCAGGCCCGCATCGAGGCGGTGCTGCGCCGCGCGGCGCACACGGTGCCCGAGCGCAACCTGATCGAGGCCGGCCCCGTCCGCATCGACGTGGCCGCGCGGACGGTCGCCGTGGCCGGCCGGCCGGTGGCGCTGACCCGCAAGGAGTTCGACGTCCTGCTCTCCCTGGCCCGGCAGCCCGGGGTGGCGGTGCCCCGCGAGCGGATCCTGCTCGACGCCTGGGGCACCACCTGGGGCGACGGGCACACGGTCGAGGTGCACGTCGGGTCGCTGCGCGGCAAGCTGGGCGACCCCGGCCTGGTGGAGACTGTCCGTGGGGTCGGCTACCGGCTGCGCGGCGAGTGAGGCGATGCCGTGCGACGTCGGCTGGTGATCAGCTACCTGCTGCTGATGGTGCTGGTGCTGATCGCGTTGGAGACCCCGCTGGCGGCCACCCTGGCGACCCGGGAGACCGACCGGGTACGCGCCGACCGGCTCGCCGACGCCACCCGGTTCGCCTCGCTGGCCGGTCCGGCGCTGCGCGGCGGGACCCCCGGCCCGCTCGACAACGAGCTGCGCAGCTACGACGACCTGTACGGGATCGGCGCGGCGGTGGTCGATCGGGATCGCCGCACGGTGGCGGCCTCCGAGAGTTGGCGGCCGGCCGCGGGGACCCGCGAGGCGCTGGACACCGCGCTCTCGGGCCAGCAGGCCAGTGGGCCGGAGTCGGTCTGGCCGTGGGTCGACCGGCCGATCGTGGTGGCGGTGCCGATCAACGACGGCGGTGAGGTGCTCGGTGCGGTGGTCACCACCACCCCGACCGACTCGGTCCGGCGCGCGGTCACCGTCTGGTGGCTGGTGCTGGCCGGGACGGGGCTGCTCGCCGTCCTGGCCTGCGTGCTCACGGCGTTCGGGCTGGCCGGCTGGGTGCTGCGCCCGGTCACCGAGCTGGACGCGGTCACCCACGAGATCGCCGAGGGGGACCGCGGCGCCCGCGTGCAGCACCGGCTCGGCCCGCCGGAGCTGCGCCGGCTGGCGGCCAGCTTCAACCACATGGCCGACGTCGTCTCCGACGTGATGGACCGGCAGCGCGCCTTCGTGGCGCACGCCAGCCACCAGCTGCGCAACCCGCTGACCGCGCTGCGACTGCGGGTGGAGGAGCTGGGGCTGAGCCTGACCGACCCGGACGGCCAGGCCGAGCACCGGCTGGCCCTGGAGGAGACCGACCGGCTCACCCTGGTGCTGGACGCGCTGCTCACCCTGGCCCGCGCCGAGCGGCGGGAGAACCAGCGGGTCACCGTCGACGCGGCGGCCGTGGCCGCGTCCCGGGTCGCCGCGTGGGAGCCGCTCGCCCGGCACCGGGCGGTCACCCTCCGGCTCGCGGCGGAGGACTCCCCGGCGTACGCGCGGACCGTGCCGACCGCCATCGACCAGGCCCTGGACGCGCTGATCGACAACGCCGTGAAGTTCAGCGGCGACGGCGGGGCGGTGACGGTGACCGTGCGGCACCGCGAGGGCGGCACGGCGCTGGAGGTCCGGGACACCGGCCCGGGCATGACGGAGAGCCAGCTCGGCCAGGCGACCGAGCGGTTCTGGCGGGCGCCGGAGGTGCAGAACGTCGACGGCGCCGGGCTGGGCCTCGCCATCGTCGCCGTGCTGGTCGACGCCTCGGACGGGCGGCTCACCATGCGCCGGGGCGAGCCGCGCGGCCTGGTCGCCGGCCTCTGGTTCCCGGCCCCGACCCGGCCGGCGGACCCGGCAGACCCGGGGGACCCGACGGATCCGGGGGACCCGACGGATCCGGCCGAGCCGGTCCCCGCCGGTGCTCCCGCGTCGCCCGTCGACGCGCCCGCCGCACCGGTCCCCGCCGGGCCGCGGCACGCCGTGACCGGGTGACGCTCCGCCCGGGCGACGTCGCCGCCGTCCGACCGAGGTCCTCCTGATCGCCCGCCGGCCGGGCGTCCCGTGACCGCCGCCGGCCGGCGGTCGGCCGCCAGGGTCAGGGCTTGGCGGCGCGGTACCAGCCGGCGGCGCCGGGGTGCAGCGGCAGCGGGGAGGTGGCGATGGCCGAGCGTGGGCTCATCCGGCCGGCGGCCGGATGAGCCGCGGCCAGTTCCTGCCGGCGCTCCATCAGCAGCCGGGTCACCTCCCGGACCAGCGCTTCCGGCAGGTCGGCCCGGACGATCAGGAAGTTCGGGTTGGCCACGGTGGTGACCGGGTCGGTGCCGTACACCGAGCGGGGGACGTCCCGGGAGACATAGACCTGGGGGTTGCTGCCGCGCAGCAGCTCTGTCCATTCGCCGAGGTCGACGATCCGGGTCGCGCTGTCGTCGGCGAGCTGCTTCACCGCGCTGACCGGCAGCCCGCCGGAGAAGAAGAACGCGTCGATCGTGCCGGCCCGCAGCGCCGCCACCGAGTCGTCGAGGCCGAGCCGCTCCCGGTGCACCCGGTCGCCGCCCAGGCGCGCCACCTCCAGCAGCCGGGAGGCGGTGATCTCGGTGCCGGAGCCGGGGGCGCCCACGGAGACCCGCCGCCCACCCAGGTCGGCCAGCTTGCGGACCGGCCCGCCGGCGGTGGTGACCAGATGCAGCAGGTCGTCGTAGACCCGGGCGACCGCGACGACCGACGGGTGCGTCGCCGGCGCGGCCGGCAGCACGTCGGCCTGGGTGAAACCCAGCTCGGCCTCGCCCGAGCCGACCAGCCGGACGTTCTCCGCCGAGGCGGCGGTGACCACCACGCTGGCCTCGACGTTCGGCATCTCCCGGTTGAGGATGTCGGCCAGCGACCGGCCGAAGGCGTGGTAGACCGCCGTCGGGCTGCCGGTCGCGATCCGGATCCGCACCGGCGGTTCGGGGGAGTCCTGGCAGCCGGCGAGGCCGGGCAGCGTCACCACCAGCAGCAGCGACAGCAGCGCCGCCGGGCGGCCATGCCGGAACCAGGACGACGGGCGCACGGCGCGGGCGCGGCAGGACCGGGTTCGACTCACGGGCTGCACTCTGCGCCGCGCGGGGCGTCACCGCAACCCGCGGCCCACCGGTCGGACTACGGCCCCGGCGCCGGGTCGACGGTGAGGGTCAGTTCGCTGCCGTACGCGACCGAGGCCGGAACGGCGGTCCCGGGCGATCCGCCGGTGCCCCGCCAGACGCGGACCGCGCGGTGCGGGTGGCCGCCCTGCCGGACCGGCTCCGCCTCGAACGACACCACCTCCCCGGCGGTCAGCGCCCGGTGCCCGGGCGTCTCGATGACGGAGAAGCCCAGCAGCCGCCGGGCACGTCGTCGCCGTCGATCACCCCCCACCCCTCGTCGGCGTGGAATTCACGGACGATGCCGGTCGCGGTCATCCGCCCATCATGCCGGCTCGGCCGCCCGGGCGGGCTCCAGCGCGGCGCTGTGCAGGATCCGCTCGCGGTCCGGGCCGTCGGCGACGCAGACCAGGAAGCATCCGGTGCCGGGGCGCAGCAGCGCCGGCACGTCCAGCAGAGCGGCCCCGCGCACCAGGACGGCGGCCAGTTCCCGGTCGGTGAGCCGGACGCCGAGGATGTGCCGGCGCACGTGCCGCCCCCCGGCGAGCAGGGCGGCCCGCCAGGCCGCCGCGGCCAGCCGGGGCCGCCACACCCGCCGCGCCGTCGACGCGCCGGGGACCGGGCCGCCCAGCAGCTCGCGCCGGCCCTGCCGCCAGCCGGCCTCCAGCGTCCGCGCGTACGCCGGCCGGTCCGCCGGGGGCACCGAGAGCCGGTGCAGCTCGTACCGGCGGCGCAGCCCGCCGACGGTCACCTCGTGCTCGATCGGGACGTCCAACCGGCCGAGCAGTTGCCGGAACCGCAGGGCGGCCTCCTCCCGGTTGAACTCGACGGTCGCCGGACGGTGGTGCGGCACCGGGCGGCGGGCGCCGGCGACGGCCGGCGGGGGCATGCAGCGCAGCAGGCAGGCGGCCTCGAACGCGTCGGCCAGGGTCAGCCAGTCCAGCGGCGGCGGGGTCGACGGGAGGCGCGGCCGGTCGAGCAGGATCGGTTCGGGAGCCAACTCAGGCACTCCTTGTCGGCGTCGGGGTCCCCCTACGGTGGCCCGAAGACGCCGACGGGGAAACCGATCCGCCCCAGCCTTGAGGAAATCTTGCGGCAGCCCTACAACTCGGTGACGACCAGGTCGACCTGGCGTGGCCGGTGGGACGGCCCGGGCTGCTCCAGCACCGTGTACTTCAGGTCGCGCAACGCGGCCACCAGCCCGTCGGCCGAGCGCGGCCGGGCGCCCGCGGTCAGCAGGTCCCGCACCAGCCGACCCTTGGTCGCCTTGTTGAAGTGGCTCACCACCGACCGGACGGGCACGCCGTCGACCTCCCGCTCGTGCAGCACCCGGACCGTCACGGTGCGGGCGGCCACCTCGCCGCGGGGCGCCCAGGTGGCCGCGTACGCGCCGGAGCGCAGGTCGAGCACCGGCCCGGCGCCGGCCGCGGCGTCCATCGCCGGCGCGAGGGCCCGCCGCCAGTACGCCGACAACGCGCCAACCCCGGGCAGCCGCGCCCCGACCGGGCAGCGGTAGGGCGGGATGCGGTCGGTGAGGCGTACCGCGCCCCAGAGGCCCGAGCTGATCAGCACCGACCGGCGGGCCGCCCGCTGCGCGGCCGGCGGGAGCGAGGCGAGGTCGAGCGCCTCGTAGAGCACGCCGGTGTAGAGCCGGTCGGCGGGGGCGGTGGCCGCCGCCCGCAGCCGGGCGTTGCGCCGCAGCTCGCCGCGCTGGCCCTCGCTGAGCCCCAGCGCCGCCCGGGCCGCCTCCTCGTCGCCGCCGTCACTGAGCGCCACCAGCGCGGCCAGCACCTCCTCCCGGGCGCCGGTCAGCTCCGGCAGGGAGAGCCGGGCGAGGTCCAGCCGCCGGCCGGTGCCGGCGTCGGCCTTCCCCTCGGAGGGCGGCAGCAGGATGAGCATCGGTGACTCCTCGCCTCGGCGCGGCGCCCGCGCGCCGGCCCGGCCAGCGTACGGCCCGTCCCTACCGCCACGGCCGCACCGGCGTCTCCGGGTGGTACACGCGATACCCGCCCACCTCGGCGAGCAGCGCCGCGTCGGCCCGGTCGCCGAGCAGCCGGCGCAGCCGCCGCTCCGCCGCCGAGCCGGCCGCGAGCACGTACCCGGGCCGGTCGGCCCGCCCCACCTGCCGCCAGTACGCGGGATAGCGGTTCTGCCCCGGGGTGAGTTCGCCGTCGAGCACCGCGCACACCACCGACTCGTCGGTGTTGAAGATCAGCCGGTTGCAGGTCCAGTAGTCCCCGTACACCTCGTGGGGGCCGCCCGCGCGGAGCCGGTCGGCCAGCTCGCGGGCCTGCCGCTCCTCGACCCGGGACGCCTCGGTGCCGGTGGCGGCGAACTGCACGGTGACCACCAGCGTGGTCGCGGTCAGCGCGGCGAGCACGGCGGTGGCGAGCGCCCCGGCCAGCCGGCCGAGCGCCCCGACGGTGCCCCGCCAGCAGGCGACCGCCGCCAGCCAGAGCGGCCACAGCACCGCCGGCAGGGAGAGCTGGAGGACCGACAGGTACCGGGCGTTGTCCAGCGGGCTGGTGGCGGCCAGCGGGCTGCGCACGTACGACAGCAGGGTCAGCGCCGCGCCCACGACCAGCGCGAGGTGCACCACCGGGCCGACCCGGCGGCCGGGTGGGGCACCCGCGGCCCGGCGGTACGCGACCACGGCGAGCGCGGCGGCGACCACCAGCAGCAGCGGGTAGAGCAGCCCGAACCACCCCTGCCAGCGGGAGCAGCCGTCCACCGGGCAGAGGCCGGCGGCGAGCGGCACCCCCTCCAACAGCCCGCCGTCGAGCCGCCGAATCCACGGCGGCGTCGGCCCGGCCCGGGTGCTGACCTCGCGCAACACCGACAGCGAGTCCTCGCCGGGCGGGGCGACCAGGTTGTCCCGGATCATCGGCGCGATCCCGACGGCGAACCCGGCCAGCAGCAGCGCCCCGGCCCAGCCGAGCAGCTCCCGGCGGGCCACCCAGAGCAGCGCCAGCGCGGCCGCCCCCAGGTAGGGCAGGATCAGCCAGTCCGACCAGGCGGCCACCCCGGCGAGCAGGCCGAAGAGCCCGACGGCCAGCCGGCGGTGCCGCACGGTGCCCCGGGCGAGTCCCACCACGACCAGCAGCATCAGCAGCACGGCGACCTTGACCTCCGGCCGGCCGCCGACCACGGTCAACTGGTCCCGGACCACCCGCTCCCCGCCGAGGGCGAGCAGCCCGACGACGAAGGCGGCGAACCAGGGCGAGCAGATCCGCCGGGTCAGCCGGTGGATCAGCCAGAGGAAGACGGCGTAGAGCAGCAGCAGCGGCAGGCGCAGCAGCGGCCAGCTCGGCCCGGCGACCGCGATCAGCGGCGCCGCCAGGTAGGACTCCAGCACGCCCATGTAGCGCTGGCCGTAGAGGAAGACGGGCAGCTCGCGGCCCTGCGCGATGTGCATCGCGGCCAGCCCGAAGGTGGCCTCGTCGCTGTTGGAGACGGGCACCGTGTGCAGGGTCAGCACCAGCCGGTAGCCGACCCCGGCGAGCCCGAACAGCAGCGCGACGAGCGCCGGCCGGTCGAGCTGCGGGCGCCACCGCCCACGCTTGCGTACTGGTTGCGACACGACCAACGCCCCCGTCGTCGTCCCGACCGGAGTGTTACACGCCGCCAGGGCCGGGCGGGGCGGATCGGCGCAGCCGGCGGCCGGTGAAGATCGCCTCGCGTGGCCGAGGTCGCCGGGTTGTGGCAGGGTTGCTGACGTGCCACCCACTCCCGCTGGCCAGTTGGCCGTACCGAACCTGCACCGGGCCGCGCGGATCGAGGACGCCGTGCACGCGCTGGTCGAGCGTCGGCTGCGGCGCACCGGCTGGCGGACCAACATCATCGCGTACGCCGGTTACGGCGCGCCCGGTTGGGTGCGGGTGATGTGCCGGGTGCTGCTGGGACGGCCGGACACCCGCCAGCGGGGCCGGCTGGAGAAGGTCCGCGGCTGGCGCAGCTTCACCACGCTGCCGGCCAAGCACGTGACGGTGAGCGTCGAGGCCGGCGGGGTGCGCCACGAGGCGCAGGCCGACCGCAGCGGCTTCGTCGACACCGTGGTCGAGGCGGACCTGTCGCCGGGGTGGGGCGCGGTGCGGATCAGCCTGCCGGACGCCGAGCCGGTCGAGGCGCCCGTGCGCATCCTCGACCCGGAGGTGCGCTTCGGCATCCTCTCCGACATCGACGACACGGTCATGGTGACCGCGCTGCCCCGCCCGCTGCTCGCGGCCTGGAACACCTTCGTCCTCGACGAGCACGCCCGGGCGGCGGTGCCCGGCATGGCGGTGCTCTACGAGCGGCTGGCCACCGCGCACCCCGGCGCGCCGGTCTTCTACCTGTCGACCGGCGCCTGGAACGTCGCGCCGACGCTGACCCGGTTCCTGTCCCGGCACCTCTACCCGGCCGGGCCGCTGCTGCTGACCGACTGGGGGCCGACCGCGGACCGCTGGTTCCGCAGCGGCCGGGAGCACAAGCGGGTCACCCTGGCCCGGCTGGCCAAGGAGTTCCCCGACGTGAAGTGGCTGCTGGTCGGCGACGACGGGCAGCACGACCCGGAGATCTACCGCGAGTTCGCCGCCGCCCACCCGCAGAACGTGGCGGGGGTGGCGATCCGCCGGCTCTCGCCCACCCAGGCGGTGCTGGCCGGTAGCATGCCCGCCCCGGCCGGCAGTTCCTCGGCGGGGCCGGTGGGGCAGAAGTGGCTCTCCGCGCCCGACGGCGCCGGCCTGTGGAAGCTGCTGCGCGACGCCGGCCTGGTCTGACGAACCGGGTGTGCGGGGCGATCCTCGCCGTGGGCTGCGGGGGCGACCCCCGAACGGTGAAGGCCGTGAAGGATACTTGCGTAGTTGCTCGACAGGGCTGAATATATTTTCGTGCGCAGAGGCTATGGTCGATTCCTTTCCGGGCTGGCGCTGGTAGCGACCCTGGTGATCGGCGCGGCCGTCCCCACGGGCGCCCCCGTCTCCCGGCCCGCCGTGCCGGTGGCCGCCCAGACGGCCTGCGTGACCGATCCGGCCACCCCGAAGCGGCAGTCCCGGGCCATGTGGATGGCCAGCGTGGCGAACATCGACTGGCCCAGCCGCACCGGGCTGACCCCGGCCGCCCAGCAGGCGGAGTACCGGTCCTGGCTCGACCTGGCGCGCCAGCAGCGGATGAACGCCGTCGTCGTGCAGATCCGCCCCGCCGCCGACGCCTTCTGGCCGTCACCGTACGAGCCCTGGTCGCAGTGGCTCACCGGCACCCAGGGCACCCACCCCGGCTACGACCCGCTGGCCTTCATGGTGGCCGAGGCGCATGCCCGCAACCTGGAGTTCCACGCCTGGTTCAACCCGTACCGGGTGGCCAACCACACCGACCTCACCAGGCTGGCGGCCAACCACCCGGCCCGCAAGAACCCGGGCTGGGCGGTCGCCTACGGCGGCCAGCTCTACTACAACCCGGGCATTCCCGCCGTCCGCGCCTTCGTGCAGGACGCGATGATGGACGCCGTTCGCCGCTACGACATCGACGCGGTGCACTGGGACGACTACTTCTACCCGTACCCGGTCAGCGGGGTCGCCTTCCCCGACCAGGCCACCTACGCCCAGTACGGCGCGGGCTTCGGCAGCATCGCCGACTGGCGGCGCAACAACGTGAACCTGCTGGTGCAGGAGATGGACGCGAAGATCCACGCGGCGAAGCCGTGGGTGAAGTTCGGGGTCAGCCCGTTCGGCATCTGGCGCAACGCCGGCACCGACCCGCTCGGCTCGCGCACCACCGGCCTCCAGTCGTACGACGCGATCTACGCCGACACCCGACGCTGGGTGCGCCAGGGTTGGGTCGACTACATCGCCCCGCAGCTCTACTGGCACATCGGTCACCCGGCGGCCGACTACGCGGAGCTGGTGCGCTGGTGGTCCGAGACGGTGAGCGGCACCGACGTCCAACTGCTCGTCGGGCAGGGCACCTACCGCGCGGGCGCGGCGGGGCAGGACGCGGCCTGGCAGGATCCGGCCGAGCTGACCGACCACCTGACGGTCAACCGCGCGTACCCCCGCGTCGTCGGCGACATCCAGTTCAGCGCCAAGGACGTGCGCGCCGACCGGATCGGTGCGGTCAGCCGGCTCGTGGCCGACCACTACCGCCGGCCGGCGCTGGTGCCCCTCGCCGCCGGGCTGGGCGGTGCCGCGCCCGCCGCGCCGAACCTGACCTCGGCGGTGCGCGGCACCGGCGGGGTGGCCCTGAGCTGGCAGCGCGGCGCCACGGGCGGCACCACCGCGTACGCCGTGTACCGGCTGCCCGGCGACGGCGCGGTCGACCCCTGCGACCTCGCCGATGGCCGGCACCTGCTCGGCACCGTCCGCGCCTCGGGCAGCACCGGGACGTTCACCGACGCCACCGCCGCTGCCGGCGGCACGTACCGGTACCTGGTGACCGCGCTGGACCGGCTGCACCACGAGAGCGCGGCCAGCAACGTGCGGCTGGTGACGGCGGCCGGCGGGACGTTCAGCGTGGTCGTGGACAACGCCACCGCCGGCGGCTTCACCGCCGCCGCCACCTGGGGCACCTCGTCGTACTCCTCGGCGCGGTACGGCGCGAACTACCGGTACGCCAACCCGCAGGCGGTCAGCGACCCGGCCTGGTTCAGCGCGGCGCTGCCCGCCACCGGCAGCTACCGGGTCGAGGTCTGGTACCCGGCCGACCCCGGCTACAACAGCGCCACGCCCTACCTGGTGGCGACGGCGAACGGGACCGTGACGGTCACCGTCGACCAGCGGTCCGGCGGCGGGCAGTGGCGGGTGCTGGGCACCTACCAGCTCGCCGCGGGGGAGCGCCCCGTGGTCGGGGTGAGCCGGTGGACGAGCGCGCAGGGCTACGTCGTCGCCGACGCCGTCCGGATCACCCGGCTCTGAGCGCGCCGTTTCCCCGGGGACGTCACGGCGTCCCGGGGGAAGCGTCGTGCGCTCAGTCCCGACGCAGCCAGAGCACGCCGAGCGGCGGCACCTGGAGCGCGGCGGACGCCGGCAGGCCGTGCCACGGCAGGTCCTCGGCGTGCACCTCGCCCAGGTTGCCCACCCCCGACCCGCCGTAGTGGTGGGAGTCGGTGTTGAGCACCTCCGCCCAGGTGCCGCCGGCGGGCAGCCCGATGCGGTAGTCCGACAGCGGACGGGCGGAGAAGTTCGCCACGCAGACCAGGGTCGCGCCGCCGGGGGCGATCCGCACGAACGAGACGGTGTTGTTGGCGACGTCGTCCGCGGCGATCCACCGGAACCCGGCCGGGTCCGTGTCCTGCGCCCACAGCGCGGGGGTGTCCCGGTAGACCGTGTTCAGGTCGCCGACGAGGCGCTGCACGCCGGCCCGGGCCGGGTCGTGCAGCAGGTGCCAGTCGAGCCCCCGCTCCTCGCTCCACTCCCGGTCGTCGGCCAGCTCGCAGCCCATGAAGAGCAGTTGCTTGCCCGGGTGCGCCCACATGTACGCCAGCAGGGCGCGGACGGTGGCCAGCCGCTGCCAGGTGTCGCCGGGCATCTTGCCCGCGAGGGAACCCTTGCCGTGCACCACCTCGTCGTGGCTGATCGGCAGCACGTAGTTCTCGCTCCAGGCGTACGCCAGGGAGAACGTGAGCTGGTGGTGGTGATGCTGCCGGTAGATCGGGTCCTTCGAGGTGTAGAGCAGGGTGTCGTGCATCCAGCCCATGTTCCACTTGAAACCGAAGCCGAGCCCGCCGTCGTCGGTGGAGCGGGTGACCCCCGGCCAGGCGGTGGACTCCTCGGCGATCATCACCACCCCGGCGTGGTGCTTGTAGACCGTCGCGTTCACCTCCTGCATGAACGCGATCGCCTCCAGGTTCTCCCGCCCGCCGTGCACGTTCGGCGCCCACTGCCCCTCGGGGCGGGAGTAGTCCAGGTAGAGCATCGACGCCACCGCGTCCACCCGCAGCCCGTCGACGTGGAACTGCTCGCACCAGTAGAGCGCGTTGGCGACCAGGAAGTTGCGCACCTCGCGGCGGCCGAAGTCGAAGACGTACGTGCCCCAGTCGGGGTGCTCGCCCCGGCGCGGGTCGGGGTGCTCGTAGAGGGGGGTGCCGTCGAAGCGGGCGAGGGCCCACTCGTCCTTGGGGAAGTGCGCCGGCACCCAGTCCAGGAGCACGCCGACGCCGGCGGCGTGCAGCCGGTCCACCAGGTAACGGAAGTCGTCCGGGTCGCCGAACCGGGACGTCGGCGCGAAGTAACCGGTGACCTGGTAGCCCCAGGAGCCGCCGAACGGGTGCTCCATCACGGGCAGGAACTCCACGTGCGTGAAGCCCAGCCCGGTGACGTACGCGGTCAGCTCCTCGGCCAGTTCCCGGTAGCCCAGCCCGGGACGCCAGGAGCCCAGGTGCACCTCGTAGACGCTCATCGGCTCCTGGTGCGGCTGCCGCCGGGCCCGCCGCTCCAGCCAGGCGGCGTCGCCCCACTCGTACGTGGACCGGTGCACCACCGACGCGGTGGCCGGCGGCACCTCGGCGTACGCCGCCAGGGGGTCGGCCTTGTCGCGCCAGTGCCCGTCGGCGCCGAGGATCCGGTACTTGTAGCGGGCCCCGGCCGAGGCGCCCGGGACGAAGACCTCCCACACCCCGCTGGCGCCGAGCGAGCGCATCGGCCAGCCGTCGTCCGGGGCCCAGCCGGTGAAGTCGCCGACGACCCGGACGCCGCGCGCGTTCGGCGCCCAGACGGCGAACGCGACGCCCTCGTCGAGGACCCGGGCGCCGAGCGCCTCCCAGAGTCGCTCGTGCCGGCCCTCGGCGATCAGGTGCAGGTCCAGCTCGCCGACCGTGGGCGGATGGCGGTACGGGTCGTCGTGCACCCCGCCGTCGACCTCGATCCGGTAGTCGAGCACCTCGCCCGGCACCGTGGTCTCGAACACGCCGACGTCGTGCACCCGACGCATCGGGTGCCGCCGGCCGTCGACGAGGACAGCGACGTCGGCGGCGCCGCGGCGCAGCGTGCGGACGACCGTCCGCCCGTCGGCCGGGTGCGCGCCGAGGACGGCGTGCGGGTCGTGCGTCGCGCCGGCGATCAACTCGTCCATCGGGGGTCGTCCTCCTGCGCGGGAACGGTGGGGGCGGTGCCGCCCGAGAGGTCGTCGGGAACGTTCTCGACGGTCAGGCCCTGCGCCGCCGGCGCCTGTGCCGCCGGGCCGGCCGGGGGAGCGGGCCGCCGCACGGTCAGCACGTGCGCGGGTTGCAGGTACGGGTCGAGGCGTACCGCGTTGTGCTGCCCCCAGTCGTAGCTGGCGCCGGTCAGCTCGTCGTGCACCGTGAACCGGTCGTGCCAGTCGAAGCCGAGCGCCGGCATGTCCAGCGTGGTGTTGCCCCACTGCACGCCCTGCGCGTCGAACGAGCAGACCACGACGACCGTGTTGCCGGTGTCCGGGTCGTGTTTGGACCAGCAGAGCAGCGCCGGGTTGTCGATCTCGTGGAAGACGAGGTTGCGGAGCTGGTGCAGGGCCGGGTTCTCCCGGCGTACCCGGTTGAGGGTGGCGATGAACGGCGCCAGGGAGCGGCCCTGCGCCTGCGCGCCCGCCCAGTCCCTCGGGCGCAGCTCGTACTTCTCGTTGTCGAGGTACTCCTCGGCGCCGGGGCGGGCCACGTGCTCGAACAGCTCGTAGCCGGCGTACATGCCCCAGGAGGGGGAGAGCAGCGCGGCCAGCACGGCCCGGATCTTGAACATGGGCGGGCCGCCGTGCTGCAACGAGGAGTGCAGGATGTCCGGCGTGTTCGGCCAGAAGTTGGGTCGCATGTGGTCGGCCGCCGCGACCAGTTCCTCGCAGTACGCCCGCATCTCGGCCGCCGAGGTGCGCCACGTGAAGTACGTGTACGACTGGGTGAAGCCGATCTTGCCCAGGCCGTGCATGATCGCCGGCCGGGTGAACGCCTCGGCGAGGAAGAGCACGTCCGGCTCGACCTTCTTCACCTCGGCGATCAGCCAGTGCCAGAAGTCGAACGGCTTCGTGTGCGGGTTGTCCACCCGGAAGATCCGGATGCCCTCGCCCACCCAGTGCAGCACCACCCGCAGGATCTCCGCCCGGATGCCCTCCGGGTCGTTGTCGAAGTTCAGCGGGTAGATGTCCTGGTACTTCTTCGGCGGGTTCTCCGCGTACGCGATGCTGCCGTCGGCCCGCGTGGTGAACCACTCCGGGTGCTCCGTCACCCACGGGTGGTCCGGCGCGCACTGCAACGCCAGGTCCATCGCCACCTCCAGGCCCTGCTCGGCGGCGGCGGCGACGAAGTCCCGGAAGTCCTCCGGCGTACCCAGGTCGGGGTGGATGGCGTCGTGGCCGCCCTCGGCGGCGCCGATCGCCCACGGCGAGCCGACGTCGTCCGGCCCCGCGGTGAGCGAGTTGTTGCGGCCCTTGCGGTTGACCCGGCCGATCGGGTGGATCGGCGGCAGGTAGAGCACGTCGAAGCCCATCGCGGCGACGCCCGGCAGGCGCTCGGTGGCGGTGGCGAACGTGCCGGAGCGGGCCGGCGCGTCGACGGTGGCCGGGACGGCCCCCTCGGAGCGGGGGAAGAACTCGTACCAGGCGGAGAAGAGCGCGCGGGGGCGGTCCACCCAGAGCCGGTGCTCCGCGCCGGTGGTGACCAGCTCCCGGACCGGGTGCTCCCAGAGCAGGCCGGCCAGCTCCAGCGCCGGAGCGACCCGCCGGGGCAACGGCAGCCGGTCGTCGCGCAGCGCCGCCACCGCCGCCGACACCCGGTCGACGTCGCCCGCCGGCACCAGCGCGGCGGCGGCCGTCAGCACCCGGGCGCCCTCGGCGAGGTCGTTGGCCAGCTCCGCCGGCCCCTGGCCGGCGGCCAGCTTCTTGGTGACCGCGTTCTGCCAGGTCAGGTAGGGATCCTGGAACGCCTCGACGGTGAACACCCACTCGCCGACCGCGTCCGGGCGGATGACCGCGTGCCAGCGGTCCTGGCCGGGCTCGCCGGGGCGCATCCGGGTGAACGGCCGGCCCCGCCCGTCGGGGCCCAGCCACACCACGTTGCAGCCGAGCGCGTCGTGCCCCTCGCGGTAGGCGCGGGCCGACACCGGTACGGGCTCGCCCACCACCGCCTTGGCCGGGTAGCGACCGCAGGAGACGACGGGGGAGACGTCTTCGATCGGAAACCGTCCAGTCACCCCGCCAACCTACTGCGCGAGATCAGTTCCCGCGCGGCTCAGCCGGCGGCGCCCACCGACCGGTACACCTCCAGCGTCCGCCGCGCCACGGCGTCCCAGGAGAACTGCTCGACGGCCCGGCGCCGGCCGGCGAGCCCGAACTCCGTGGCGCGCCCCGGGTCGGCCAGCGCCTCGTTGACCCTGGCCGCGAGGTCGGCGACGAACCGGCCCGGGTCCAGCGGCCGGCCGGAGCCGTCGGCGGCCTGCTCGATCGGCACCAGCAGCCCGGTCCCGCCGTCGACGACCACCTCCGGGATGCCGCCGGTCGCGGTGGCCACCACCGCCGTCTCGCAGGCCATCGCCTCCAGGTTCACGATGCCCATCGGCTCGTAGACCGACGGGCAGACGAAGACCGTGGCGTGCGTGAGCACCTGGATCACCTCGTGCTTGGGCAGCATCTCGGCCACCCAGACGACGCCCGAGCGGCCCGCTCGCAGCTCGGCCACCAGGGCCTCCACCTCGGCGGCGATCTCCGGGGTGTCCGGCGCGCCGGCGAGCAGCACCAGCTGGGCCTCGGCGGGCAGGTCGCGCGCCGCGCGCAGCAGGTAGGGCAGCCCCTTCTGCCGGGTGATCCGTCCGACGTACACCACGCTCGGGCGGGCCGGGTCGATGCCGAGCCGGTCCACCACGTCGGTGCCGTGGTCCGGGGAGTACTCGTCGGTGTCGATGCCGTTGTAGACCACCCGGACCCGGTCCGGGTCCACCGCCGGGTAGGCGGTCAGCACGTCGCGCCGCATCCCCTCGCTGACCGCGATGACCGCGTCGGCGGCCTCGAAGGCCGTGCGCTCGCACCAGGACGAGAGCGCGTAGCCGCCGCCGAGCTGCTCGGCCTTCCACGGCCGCAGCGGCTCCAGGCTGTGCGCGGTCACCACGTGCGGCACGCCGTGCAGCAGCTTCGCGGTGTGCCCGGCCAGGTTGGCGTACCAGGTGTGGCTGTGCACCACGTCGGTGCCGGCGCACGCCGCCGCCATCTCCAGATCCACGCCCATCGTCCGCAGCGCGGCGTTCGCGCCGCCCAGGCCCGCCGGTTCGGCGTACGCGGTGACGCCCGGCTCGGTGCGCGGCGCGCCGAAGCAGTGCACCCGCACGTCGGCGAGCCGGCGCAGCTCACGGGCCAGGTACTCCACGTGCACCCCGGCGCCGCCGTACACCTCGGGCGGGTACTCCCGGGTCAGCAGGTCGACGCGAAGGTGCGCGGAGTCCGTCATCCCCCGCACCCTAGTGCAGAAGTGTGCCCGTACGAGTGGTGAAGTCCCCGGCGGATGGTTAGCGTCGGAACATGGCTGCCAAGGTGCTCGCGATCGTCCTGGCCGGCGGAGAGGGCAAGCGCCTGATGCCGCTCACCACGGACCGGGCCAAGCCGGCCGTCCCGTTCGGCGGGATGTACCGCATGGTCGACTTCGTCCTCTCCAACCTGGCGAACGCCGGCTATCTGAAGATCGTCGTGCTGACCCAGTACAAGTCGCACTCGCTGGACCGGCACATCACCAAGACGTGGCGGATGTCGACGCTGCTCGGCAACTACGTCACCCCCGTGCCGGCGCAGCAGCGGCGCGGCCCGTGGTGGTTCGCCGGCTCCGCCGACGCGATCTACCAGAGCTTCAACCTGATCAACGACGAGCAGCCGGACCACGTGATCGTCTTCGGCGCCGACCACATCTACCGGATGGACCCGCGGCAGATGGTGGAGGACCACATCGCCTCCGGCGCCGGGGTCACCGTGGCCGGCATCCGGCAGCCGCTGTCGACGGCCGACCAGTTCGGCGTGATCGAGGTCGGCGAGGACGGCCGGCGGATCCGGGCGTTCCGCGAAAAGCCCACCGACGCGGTCGGCCTGCCCGACGCCCCCGACCAGATCTACGCCTCGATGGGCAACTACGTGTTCAGCACGAAGGCGCTGTGCGAGGCGGTCGAGCGCGACGCGGAGGACAAGACCAGCAAGCACGACATGGGCGGCAGCATCATCCCGATGCTGGTCGAGCGGGGCGAGGCCAACGTCTACGACTTCCGCGACAACGAGGTGCCGGGCAGCACCGACCGGGACCGCGGCTACTGGCGCGACGTGGGGACGCTCGACTCCTTCTACGACGCCCACATGGATCTGATCAACGTGCACCCGGTGTTCAACCTCTACAACTTCGAGTGGCCGATCTACACCGAGCAGCCGCCGTACCCGCCGGCGAAGTTCGTGCACCAGTGGGGCGAGCGGGTCGGCCGGGCGGTGGGCTCGATGGTCTCGCCCGGCGCGGTGATCTCCGGCTCGCTCGTGGAGAACTCGGTCGTGTCGCCGAAGGTGAAGGTGCACTCCTGGGCGCACGTGGACGGCGCGGTGCTGATGGAGGGGGTGGACATCGGGCGGCACGCGGTGGTCCGCCGGGCCATCCTCGACAAGAACGTGGTCGTGCCCGAGGGAGCCGAGATCGGCGTCGACCTGGAGAAGGACCGGCAGCGCTACACCGTCTCGGACAACGGCATCGTGGTGATCGGCAAGGGACAGAAGGTGGAACCGTGAGCAGTCATCCCCGGGCCGGCAAGCCCGCCCAGCCCGCCGACCTCGTCGACGTGCCGCGGCTGGTCACCGCCTACTACGCCGAGCACCCCGACCCGCAGGACCCGGCGCAGCAGGTCTCCTTCGGCACGTCCGGCCACCGCGGGTCGAGCCTGCGCAACGCGTTCAACTCCGACCACATCCTCGCCGTCACCCAGGCGCTCTGCGACTACCGCCGCGAGCGGGGCCTGGACGGCCCGCTGTTCGTCGGCCGCGACACCCACGCCCTCTCCGCCCCCGCCGCGGTGGACGCGCTGGAGGTGCTCGCCGCCAACGAGGTCACCGTGCTGCTGGACAGCCGGGACGGCTACACGCCCACCCCGGCGGTGTCGCACGCCATCCTCACCCACAACCGGGGGCGCACCAGCGGGCTGGCCGACGGCATCGTGATCACCCCGTCGCACAACCCGCCCGACGACGGCGGCTTCAAGTACAACCCCACCCACGGCGGGCCGGCGGACAGCGACGTCACGAAGTGGATCCAGGACCGGGCCAACGCCATCCTGGCCGACGGACTGAAGGAGGTCCGCCGGATCCCGTACGCGCGGGCCCGGACCGCCGACACCACCGGGTCGTACGACTTCCTCGCCGGCTACGTCGACGACCTGCCGGCGGCGATCGACGTCGACGCGATCCGCGACGCCGGGGTGCGCATCGGCGCGGACCCGCTCGGCGGGGCGAGTGTCGCCTACTGGGGCGAGATCGCCGAGCGGCACCGGCTGGACCTGACCGTGGTCAACCCGACCGTCGACCCCACCTGGCGGTTCATGACCCTCGACGGCGACGGCAAGATCCGGATGGACTGCTCGTCGCCGAACGCGATGGCCTCGCTGATCGCGGCCCGCGCCGACTACCACGTCTCCACCGGCAACGACGCCGACGCCGACCGGCACGGCATCGTCACCCCCGACGGCGGCCTGATGAACCCCAACCACTACCTCACGGTGGCGATCGCCCACCTGTTCCGCACCCGGACGAACTGGGGCCCGGCCGCCGCGGTCGGCAAGACCCTGGTCTCCTCCTCGATGATCGACCGGGTCGCGGCCGACCTGGGCCGCCCGCTGCTGGAGGTGCCGGTCGGCTTCAAGTGGTTCGTCCCAGGGCTGCTCGACGGCGCGGTCGGCTTCGGCGGCGAGGAGAGCGCAGGCGCGTCGTTCCTGCGCCGCGACGGGGGCACCTGGACCACCGACAAGGACGGCATCCTGCTCTGCCTCCTCGCCGCCGAGATCATCGCCACCACCGGCCGCACGCCGAGCCAGCACTGGGCGGAGCTGGCCGAGCGCTTCGGCGCGCCCGCGTACGCCCGGATCGACGCGCCGGCGACCCGGGAGCAGAAGGCGGTGCTCGGCAAGCTCTCGCCGGAGCAGGTGACCGCCACCGAGCTGGCCGGCGAGCCGATCACCGCGACCCTCACCGCCGCGCCGGGCAACGGCGCGCCGATCGGCGGGCTCAAGGTCACCACGGAGTCCGGCTGGTTCGCCGCCCGGCCGTCGGGCACCGAGGACGTCTACAAGATCTACGCCGAGTCGTTTCAGGGGCCGAAGCACCTGGAACGCATCCAGCAGGAGGCGAAGGACCTGGTGACCGAGGTCCTCGCGAAGGCCTGACCGGGCGACTCACATCACCCAACTCCGCGCGGGTCGTTAGCTCTGGTGTTCACACCGGGCTCCGAGCCGAGGGAGAGCAGTGTCCATACCTCTTCGCACCGCTGCCCGGATGATCCGGCGCCGGTGGGTCGCCGCCCGAGATCCGCAGGCCTATGCCCGGATGATCGGCGTCAACCTCAAGGGCCGGGTGACGTTCTACGGCATGAGCCTGGGCATGTTCGGCTCCGAACCCTGGCTGATAACGCTCGGCGACAACGTCCACATCACGGCCGGCGTGCAGTTCGTCACCCATGACGGCGGGACGCTCATCCTTCGTAAGGAACATCCCGACCTGGAGTGGACCGCCCCGATCACCGTCGGCGACGACGTCTACATCGGGATGCGGTCGCTCATCCTCCCGGGGGTCGGTATCGGCGACCGGTGTGTGATTGGCGCGGGCTCCGTCGTCACCACCGACATACCCGACAACACCGTGGCGGTGGGCGTCCCAGCCCGGCCGATCCGTACCACCGACGAGTACCTCGATCGGCTCAAGGCGAAGTCCCTGCGGGTCGGTCATCTGCCGGCGCAGGCGAAGGCCGAGGCGATCAAGAAGATCTACGGCATCGTGACCGGCTGACGGGTCTGACGGCGCGGTCAGCGAGGCGGGGGAAGCTCCCGGCGGTTGAGCTGCTCGCGCATCCCTTCGGGGAGCAGCTCGCGCAGCTGGTCGGGCAGCAGCGGCAGGTCCAGCAGACTGAGCTTGAGCTGATTGCGCTCCTGGTACCGGCGCGGATCCAGGCGGACCACCAGCCCCGCCTCCCGGCGGTAGCTGACGTCGATCGTGCCCTCAGTGGCCGCCTCCCGGATCACCAGGCCGTCCATCTCCACCGCCACGGGAGCGGAGTCGGGCGTCAGCTCCAGCCGGATCCGTTCCTCCGGGGACAGCACCAGCGAACGGGAGATGCCGGCCATCGGCGCCGACGGGGTGACCACCACGGCCTGGGTGGCCGGGGACACCAGCGGGCCGCCAGCGGCGTAGCTGTATGCGGTCGATCCGGTCGGAGTGCTGACCACGAGCGCGTCGCAGCGGTAGTAGCCGTACTGCTGGCCGTCCACGGCGAGGGAGGCCGTGACGAAGCCGGAGCCGGGTTGGCGGACGAGCGCGACGTCGTTGAACGCCACGACGTCGTCCCCGCAGACATCGCAGACCAGGCAGCTGTGTGCCTCCACCGTGAAGTCGCGGTTGGCCAGCCGGTCGAGCGCCTCCGGCAGCTCGTGCGGCTCGACCTCGACCAAGAACCCGAGCCGGCCCAGGTGCACCCCGAGCACCGGTTTCGGATCGCGAACCAGCGACCGGAGCGCGCCGAGCATGGTGCCGTCCCCGCCGACGCTGATCAGCGCGCTCACGCGCGCAGCCAGTTCGGCGGCGGGAACCGCCTGCACCGTCGGCGGCACCCGGTGCTGGTCCTCGAGACGCACGGCGACGTCGGTGCGGTGCCGAGCCGCCCAGTCGGCGATGATCTCGACGATCTCGGAGGCGTCCCGCGTGGGGTGGAGCACCAGCCCGAGCAGGGTGCGGTCCATGCGTACAGCTCATCACACCGGTGTGCCGGTCGGTGGGTGTACCGGGAGGTGACCGCGCCTTTCAGGAGCTGCCCGGTTGCCCAGCGTCCCCGCCGTGACCTGCGCAGACCCTGTTCGTTGTCTCCAGGAGACGGACCCGGCGCTCCGGGTCGACACGACGCGGGGTAGGCGAGGAGAACATCGTTGAAGGTAGTCGTGACGGGGGGCGCTGGCTTCATCGGCGCCAATCTGCTCCATACGCTGGTCGACAACCCGCTGATGGACGAGTTGGTGGCCGTCGACGACCTCTCGACCGGGTCGCTGGACAACCTCACCGACCTGCCGGTCCGGTTGCTGCGTGGCACCGTTCTGGACGCGAAGGTGCTGGACGCAGCGCTGGCCGGCGCGGACTGCGTCGTGCACCTGGGCGCGTTGGGGTCAGTGCCGCGGTCGATCGACAATCCGCTGGCCAGTCACCATGCCAACGCGACCGGCACCCTGATGGTGTTGGAGGCGGTACGGCGGCACGATGTTCCGCACGTCATCGTCGCCTCGTCGTCGTCCGTCTACGGCGCCAACCCCGTCCTGCCCCGGCAGGAAGCGCTCCGGCCGATGCCGGTGAGCCCGTACGCCGTGTCGAAGCTGGCGACAGAGGCCTACGCCCTCGCCCACGCCTCCTGCTACGACCAAGCGGTACTGGCGTTCCGCTTCTTCAATGTCTTCGGCCCCCGGCAGGCCGCGCACCATGCGTATGCCGCAGTGGTGCCGAGATTCGTGTCGGCGGCGCTGGTCGGCGAACCGGTGCGGATTCACGGCGATGGCCGGCAGACCCGCGACTTCACCTATGTCGGCAGCGTCACCTCGGTTATCGCGGATGCGATTGTCCGGCGGGTCTCGGCGCCCGACGTGGTGAACCTAGCCTTCGGGGAGCGGGTCTCACTACTCGACCTGGTGGCGGAACTGGAGTCCGTGCTGGGGCGCCCGCTCGACCGGGTGCACGAGCCACCGCGTTCGGGAGACGTGCGTGACTCCCAGGCCGACTCGACCCGCCTGCGTGAGCTCTTCCCTTCCCCCCGTCGGTACACCACGCGGGAAGGACTCCAAGCGACGGTCGACTGGATGTCCGACCGCGTTCTGGTCCGTCACTGAACTTGGCCATGCTCCCCACACCCCCCAGGACCCTCGACCGCGACGTCCCGACCGGCGAGCCACCGAACCCGTCCTCTGCGGACCGGGACGGCGCGGCCCGGAGTCGCCGTCTCGCCTCCGGAATCGCCACCGCCGTTCTCGGCCGGGCCATCGGGGTCGTCGTCCCGTTGCTGCTGATCCCCGTCACCCTCTCCTACCTGGGATCGGAGCGTTACGGCCTGTGGTCCGCCGTGCTGGCGCTGGCTGGCATGGCCGCCTTCGCGGACTTGGGCCTCGGCAACGGCCTGATGACGAAGCTGACCCTGTGCCACGGCACCGGCGACAGCGAAGGTGCGCGCCGCTACCTCTCCAGCGCGTACCTCCTCATCCTGGCGGTGGCGGCGGCGCTGTGTGCGTTGCTCTGGCTGACGGCTCCGGCCCTGCCGTGGTCGTCCCTGCTCGGGCTGCCGGGGAACATGAGTCCTGGAGAGGTTCGCGGCATGGTCCTGGTGGGCCTGACCGCCATCCTGCTGAACATCCCCTTGTCGCTGATAACCCGCGTCCAGTACGCCTTTCAGCAGGTATCGGCAAGCAACATGTGGCAGGCAGCGGGCAGCGTGCTGGCCCTGCCGCTCGTGTTGCTCGCGGTGTGGTCCGGGCAGCCGCCCGTCGTGGTGGTCGGGGCGGCAGTCATCGGTCCGCTCCTGACGAACCTCGCCAACTCCGTGTGGGTGTACGGATACCGGATGCCGGAGATCCGCCCCCGGTTCAGCCTCGTGGACCGGCGTCTCGCCCGGGGCCTGCTCGGACTCAGTGGGATGTTCTTCGTGCTGACTGTCGTGATGTCGGCGGCCAACAACGCGGACACCCTGATCATCGCGCGGACACTGGGGCTGGAGCAGGTCACGGCGTACGCCGTGCCCGCCAAGGTTCTGGCGCAGGCCGGAATGCTGGTCGGGCTGGTGAACGTGCCGCTGTGGCCGGCCAACGGCGAAGCCCTCGCCCGGCGCGACCTGGCCTGGGTCTACCGGACCGTACGTCGGATGACGTTGATCTCCACGGCCGTCACGCTGGTGCCCTCGGTCGGTCTGGTGATCGTCGGCGGCCCGTTCTTCTCCGCCTGGCTCTCCGTTCCCCTGGGCGGGGACCGGTGGCTCCTCGGTGGTCTGGCGCTGTGGTGGGTGCTGCTTGCCGGCATTTCGCCCCGATTCATGGTGCAGAACGCGATGGGCCTGGTCCGACCGCAACTGCTCGGCTGGGTGGCGTACCTGGTCGTCTCCCTGGTCGGTAAGTGGTGGGCCGCGACCCGGTGGGGGATCACGGCGCTGCCGTACGTTGCCGTGGCCACCTATCTGGTCACGGTGCTGCCCGCCGCCATCTACGGCTACCGGAAGGCACTGAGAATGTCCAGCTCGCCGACGGCAGACCCGGAGGTGGCGCGTGCGGCTCGATGACGACTACCCACGAGTGCTGGTGGTGGGAGCAAAACCGTTCAGTCGATCGACGAACGAGGGGATCACTCTGTCGAACCTCTTCCAGGGATGGCCCGTCGACCGGCTCGCTCAGGTGCACACCGTCGAGGGAGTCCGCTCCGCGGACGTATGCGCGTCGTTCTACCACTTCGGGCTGCGGAACTTCCCCGTCGACCACGCGTTGCGCAGGGTGCTCGGCGCGGTCGGCGGGCCGACCGGCGCCGTCGCGGCGTCAGGCGGAACGGCAGCCGCGCGTCGAGGCAGCTCCTCTCGGCTCATGACTCAGCTGCGGGCCGCGGCGGACCTGACCCCGAGCCGGTTCCCCGACGACCTGGCGCCGTGGCTGCGCCGGCATCGGCCCGACCTGGTCTACTCGCTGTTGGGCAGCGTCCGTGTGAACAGGCTGGCCGTGCGGATCGCCCGTGATCTCGGGGTTCCCCTCGTACCACACTTCATGGACGACTGGCCGAGCACCAACTACGGCTCCGGTGAGTTGTTCGGGCTGGCCCGGGCGTCGCTGCTGCGCACGCTGCGCGCCGCAGTGCGGATGGCGCCCCGCGGCATGTGCATCAGCCAGCCGATGGCAGATGAATACCAACGCCAGTACGGCATTCCCTTTGGCGCCTTCGCCAACTGCGTCGACGACACCGCTTTCGCGGACGGCCCGCCGGACGACACCGGGCGGCCGTCGTCCTGGCCGGTGGAGTTGGTCTACGTCGGCGGACTGCATCTGGGCCGCTGGCAGACGCTGGCGCGGATCGCCGAGGTGCTGGACCGGTCGGCCCAAGAGGAGCCGCCCGTGCTCCGGCTTACCGTATACGCGCCGGAGCACGACCTGTCGCAGTTCAGGGAGGCGTTCGGCGGACGTCGGTCGGTGCGCCTCGACCGATGGCTGCACAGCGACGAGGTGCCCAAGGTCCTGCACACGGCGGACGTGCTCGTGCACGTCGAGTCTTTCGCGCCCGCCCACCGGCGGTACACGCGGCTTTCGCTGTCCACGAAGATCCCGCAGTACCTGGCTGCGGGGCGGCCGATCCTCGGCTTCGGGCCCGCCGAGGTTGCCTCCATGCGGCACATCGCCGACGCGCAGGCCGGTGTCGTGGTGGGGAAGGACGACCCGGAGCCGTTGTCGCGGGCCCTGCGCCAACTCAGGGACGCCGGCCTGCGCCACACCTGGGGACGTAACGGCCTGGATCACGCCCGCCGGCACCACCGCCGGGAGACGCTGAGCAGACGGTTCGCCGAGTTCCTGGGCGAGGCCAGCGGTACGGGCGCGGGCGCCGGCAAGGATCCGACCGACCGGGAGGGCCAAGATGGGTGAGTCCACGGTTCGCCGGCGGGACTGGGTGGCGTACGTCGGCCCGTTCCAGTTTCCCTGGGGACAGCCCGGATCCCGGCGCGTCTTCGGTATCGCCGGCTCCCTCGCCAACGCGGGGTACCACGTGGTGGTCGCGAGCGGTGAGGAGAGCCCCCGAGTGGTCACCACGTTGGAGGGCGTTGACGGGCCTGGCTCCGTCTCGTACCTCGGGCTCGGGGAGACGACCTCGGCCGGCGGCTCGCTCCTGGCCCGGACCGTGCACTTCGCCGTGCGGCTCGGCCGGCGTACCGTGGACTGGTTGGACGCCCAGCCGACGCCTCCCTCGCACGTGGTCGTCTATGGCGGCGCGGCGCAGTACATGCTTCACCTGCGCCGCTGGTGTCGGCGGCACGCGGTGCCGCTGCTGGCCGACGTGGTCGAGTGGTACGACCCCCGGCACCTGCGGGGCGGTTTCCTCGGCCCGCTGCATCTCAGTTCAGAGACGGCCATGCGGTACTTCTACCCGCGCTGCGCCGGGATCATCGCGATCAGCTCCTATCTCGAGGACTACTACCGGCAGCTCGGCACGAACGTCGTCCGGGTGCCGCCGACGCTCGACGTGCGCACCCTGCGGGTCGGCCCGGCGGCCCCTCGGCAGCGGGTCGACCTGTCCCTGGTCTACTCCGGTACGCCAGGCCGAAAGGACCTGCTGGGCACGATGGTCCGCGCGGTCGACCGGATCGAGCGAAGGGGCGCGGCGATCGAACTGCGGGTCTACGGCCCTACCGTGACGCAGGTACGGGACCTGGCGGGCCTCGGCCGCCTCCCGCAGGGAGTCGACGTGCGGGGTCGGCTGGCCCAGCAGGAGGTACCGCTGGCCCTACGGGACGCCGACTTCAGCGTGATTCTGCGTCGACCCGAGCGGTTCGCGCAGGCTGGGTTCCCCACCAAGTTCTGTGAGAGCCTCGCCAACGGCACACCGGTGATCGCCAACCTGACCAGTGATCTTGGCACTTATCTGCGTCACGGCGTCGAGGGCCTGGTGTGCGACGGCTGGTCGGAAGCGGAACTGGCCACTGCGCTACACGCCGCGCTGGAGCTGACCCGGACGCAGCGGGAGGCCATGCGAGAAGCCGCCCGGGTGCAGGCGCTGGATTCGTTCGACTACCGAGCCTACGCTCCTCGGCTCGCCACGCTCCTGGAGTCGGCCCGCCCCTGACGGCGGAAGTGGTCACCAAACCGCGCGGGCAGCCGATGTCGCGGGTCGTCCGCCCGGCTCCGAGCCGGCCAGGTCTCCGTCAGTGGCGCGTCGGAGAACGACTCACGCTTGGCGGGCGGTGCCTGCCGCGAACTGTCCCCGAGCCGTCGGAGACCGATGCCGCCCGGGTTTCCGCCCGGTTCTATTTGTCGCGATCGCCACGGAGGAGAGCAGCGCGAGCACCAGCCACGAGCCCTGCGCGTACTCCCAGTGGCCGCTCATCCAGATCGGCAGCAGGCTCATCGCGAAGAGGCCGGCCGCTATCCTGCCGACGTGTCCCGCTTGTCGGGCGGCTGCGGCGAGGGCTGCGGCGACGGCTGAGCCGTAGAGGAGAACACCGACCAGACCGAGGTCGGTGCCTACGGCGAGAAGCAGATTGTGCGGGCCGATCTGGAACGGGTTGACCATGCGGAAGACTCCGGGGCCGAGCCCCGTGAAGGGTTGCTCCATCCACGCCGATACGCCGAGCGGCCACACCTCGAGTCTGCCGGACAGGTCACCGGTCTCGCGGCCGAAGAGGGTGTCGAGCCGTTGCGCGATTGCGCTGAATCTGCTGGCGGCCGTGAACGGAACCAGGAGGATCAGCACGGGAACGCAAAGGCGTGCCACCGCCCACGCCAGCGGCGAGCTGATCGCTGTCAGGGCGAGGAACGACGCGCCCAGGATGAGCCCGAGCGTGGCGCCCTTGGATCCCGTCAGCAGAACGCCGTACACGAATGCCAGGAGGGCTCCGACAAGCGTTGCTCGTATGACGTGCGACCGCAGACCGACCCGAAGAAGGGCGACTGCGAGCACCGCCCCCGTCACGAACGTGTACGAGGTGTAGTTGATGTTGATGCCGTCCACGCCGTAGCGGATGTTGTAGTCGAGGAGCGCATCGCGGTGGTCGGCGTTGCTGCGGGCGCCGAGGATCAACGTGACAGATGTGGCGGCGCAACCGGCCAGGTGGGCGAAGGCCACGGTAAGGAGGTGGGTCCTGTTGCTAACGACGTGTCGGGCTGCGATGAAGACCAGGCACGCGGAGGCGTACAGGTAGGCGAGCCACCAGGTGATCGAGGGGTCGACCGTGCCGAGCATCGTGCTGGCAAGGGCCCACACGGCGGTGAGACCTGCCAGGACATCGGCGAGGCGGAGGCGCGGCAGACGGCAACTGACCAGGATTGCGATCACTGCGGCTGCGCCACCGTAGGTGGCGGCCAGCTTCGGCGACCAGGCGGCAACAAAGGCCACCGCACAGATCAACACCAGTCCCGGGAGTTCTCTGGCGGGAAACAGCCCGTTCGGTCGTCGCCCTGTGCCGGCGCCGTTTTCGCGTCGCTGAGAAGCGTGATGCGGAAAGGGGGGAGGGAAGGTTCGTCGTTGGTCCTCCGTCACAAGGACAGCGGGACCGAACGTCGGAGGGATCGTCATCAGACTAGTTCCCCTTCGAGGTGGACACGGTCGACGCGCCACGACGCGAGGTCTCGCGGGTGCGGCGCTGGTCCGACGAGCCGTGACCGTTGGCGGTGGCGTCGCCCAAGGCTCGATAGAAGACGTCGCGCCGTCGTCTGAGAGTCTCCTCGGAGAAGTCGCGGGCGCGAGTGAGGTTGCGGGCAGAAGCCTGGGCTCGCCGTGCTGGTTCGTTGAGCAGACGCCCTATCGCATCGGCCAAGGCGACGTGGTCGTCCGGAGCAACGATGTCCTGACTCGCGAGAAGCTCGGGGATGCCTCCCACCGAGGATCCGACGGCAGGTAGACCCCGAGCCATCGCCTCGATCAATGCCTTGGGAAGGCCCTCGGTGCGCGACGGCATCGCGAACAGGTCGGCTTGGTCGAGGTATCGCCGGACCTGCGCTCCCGCGGGAACGGATCCGACGAAATCGATCCGGTGACGCACGCCGAGCTGAGTGGCCAGTTGCTCCAACCGGGCCTGTTGCCGGCCCGTTCCCAGATGGACGCACCGCACCGGCAATCCCGCCGCGACGAGTCGAGCAAGAGCCATTATCAGGGTGTCGATGCCCTTGTAGAGCATCTCCACCGAGCCGACCGAGACGACGACGTACTCATCGCGTTGCACGAGCTGAGGAGGCTCGGTCACGAAAGCGTCCGGTGGCAACTCCACGCTCGAGTACGCCGCGGTCACGGCGTTCTTCCCGGCCGGATACCGTCGTTGCAGGTACCGCTCCGTTACGTAGGAGACTCCGACCGCGGTGCGGCACTGGTGCCGCAACAACGTCGTGTGACGCCACCTCAACCACGGCCGGAGGGGATGGCTGACGACGCCCGGTGCGTAGACCGTGTACGGGTCCGCCATGACCTCGACGGCATAGGGCAGACCCGAGCGCTCCCGCGCCGCAGCCAGGAGCGAGCCCAGTACCGTGGGCGCACGCAGTATGAGGACCGCATGCGGGTCGTCGGCGTCGCGCAGTGCGCGAACGACTGCCGCTCGACGGCGGACGTACTGCCAGGGCCCGAGGTAGTGAGGTATCGGCCGCACGAGCACGCGGTGCCCGTCCACTCGATGTGAGTCCGGCGGCATGGAGGGCACCTCCGCCACGCGCGCGAGCACCACCACCTCGGCGAATGCGGACAGGTAGCGGGTGAAGAAGCCGTACCCCGGCCCTTCTCGCGTCCAGATCGCGCCATCCGGCGTCCGGGCGAACCGTGCTTCGACGGCGATCAGAGCTTTCATGTCGAGTCGTCCACCCGGCTCGTACGGCTCGTCCAGGGGTGGGAAGCCCGCCTGCGTCGGTGCTGGCTCGGGACTGCTGTCGAGCATGGTGCTCCTATGTCTTGGCGAGGCTGTCGGGGTGCGGCGACGTGCACCGATGGGGCGCCAACAGAGACCACAAATGCGTGGGAAAGACGCTGTCTGAGTCCTACCAGGTTCTGTGGTGCCGATTGGGACTTTCACGAATTTCGTACCGTCACTGTTTCGCATGGCCGGGGAGCGAGGGCCTGCGGCAACCTTCTTGGGCTCGACGGTGCTTCTTTGAGTGTTTTGGGCGTTTCTGCGGCTGCCTGGACTCGTTGCCCGTGGTGTGGCCGGCGGGCCGGCTGACCTGCCGCACCGGCAACAAGATCTGCTACGAGCCAGACGGGGAGCAACCAGTGACGTATTCGACCACCGGCCGCCGGGTCCTCATCACCGGCGGCACGGGTTCCTTCGGCAAGACGATGGTGCGCAGGCTCCTCGACCGCGGCGTCGGCGAGGTCCGGGTGCTTAGCCGCGACGAGGCCAAACAGGACGACATGCGCCGCGTGCTCGGCGACGACCGGGTCCGCTACCACGTCGGGGACGTGCGCGACTACGACTCGGTGCTGCGGGCCAGCCGCGGCATCGACTACATCTTCCACGCGGCGGCCCTGAAGCAGGTGCCCTCGTGCGAGTTCTTCCCGCTGGAGGCGGTGCGTACCAACGTCCTGGGCAGCGCCAACGTGGTCGAGGCCGCGGAGCGCAACGGGGTCGGGTCGGTGGTCGTGCTGAGCACCGACAAGGCCGTCTACCCGGTCAACGCGATGGGCATGAGCAAGGCCCTGATGGAGAAGGTGGCCCAGGCGCACGCCCGGAACAACCCGAGCAGCGCCACCACGGTCTCCTGTGTCCGGTACGGCAACGTCATGTACTCGCGCGGCTCGGTGATCCCGCTCTTCATCGAGCAGATCAAGGCGGGCCGGGCGCCCACGGTGACGGACCCGGGGATGACCCGGTTCCTGATGTCGCTGGCCGACTCGGTGGAACTCGTCGAGCACGCCTTCCAGCACGCCCGGCCCGGCGACATCTTCGTCCGCAAGGCCGCCGCCTGCACGATCGGCGACCTGGCCGAGGCGGTCTGCGAACTGTTCGACGTGCCCCCCAAGCTCGACGTGATCGGCGTACGGCACGGCGAGAAGCAGGACGAGACGCTGGCCAGCCGGGAGGAACTCGCCCAGGCCGACGACTTCGGCGACTTCCTCCGGGTGCCGCTGGACGCGCGCGACCTGAACTACGCGCTCTACGTGGACGAGGGTGAGCTGGGCCAGGGGCCGACGGAGGACTTCAACTCCGCCAACGCGCCGCGGATGGGCGTACCGCAGATCATCGAGCTGCTGAAGACGCTGCCCGAGGTGCGCGCGGAGCTGGCCCTGCGGGACCCGGTGCTGGCATGCTGAGGCTCGCGGTCACCGGAGCCGGCGGCTTCCTCGGCTGGCACGTACGGGTGCTGCTGCGCGTCCTCGGCTGGCCGGAGCCGGTCGTCGTCACCCGGGCAGAACTGGCCGACCCGCAGCGGGTCGCGGCGAAGGTCGGCGGGGTCGACCGGGTGCTGCACCTGGCCGGGGTCAACCGGGGCGAGCCGGCGGACGTGTCCGCCGGCAACGTGCAGCTCGCCGCCCAGCTCGCGCAGGGTCTCAAGCACTGCCCGACGCCGCCCGGGACGGTGGTCTTCGCCAACTCGGTGCAGGCCGGCAACGGCACGCCCTACGGCGACGCGAAAGCCGCCGCCGCCGGCATCCTGGCCGACACGGGCCTGCCGGTCGACGACGTCCTGCTGCCGAACCTGTACGGGGAACACGGGCGGCCGTTCTACAACTCCGCGGTCGCAACCTTCTGCCGGCTGCTCGCCGAGGGCGGCCGGCCGGAGGTGCACGCCGACCGGGAGCTGAGCCTGGTGCACGTCACCGACGCGGCGGCCCGACTCGTCGGCGTTCCGGCCGGGGGATCGTGGGATCCGGCCATGCCGGCGCTGCGGATCGGCGTGCGGGCCCTCGCCGACCGGCTCGCCGACGTCGCCGCCACCTACCGGACGGGGGAGATCCCGGCCTTGCTGGACCGGCACGACGTCCGGCTGTTCAACACGTACCGGTCGCACTGCTTCCCCGCGCACTATCCGCTGGCGCTGCCGCGCCGGGCCGACACCCGGGGCGAGCTGGTCGAGACGGTCAAGGCGCACGGTGGAGGCGGCCAGACCTTCTGCTCCACGACCCGTCCCGGCATCACCCGGGGCGAGCACTTCCACCTGGCCAAGATGGAGCGGTTCGTCGTGCTGCACGGCACGGCCGAGATCAGCCTGCGCAGGGTCGGCGACACCGAGGTGGTGCGGTTTCCCGTCTCCGGCGACGAGCCGGTGCTGGTGGACATGCCCACCATGTGGGTGCACAAGCTGGTCAACACCGGATTGGACGAGCTGGTCACCATGTTCTGGACGAACGAGGTGTTCGACCCGGGCCGGCCGGACACCTGGCCCGAGCCGGTGGAGGGTCCCCGGGCGGAGCAGCCGGTGGTCGACGCGTGAGGATCGGCCTGGTCAGCCAGTGGTACCCGCCGGAAGGGGTGTTCATCCCCGGCAACCTGGCGCGCCAGCTGGCGGAGCGGGGCCACGAGGTGCGGGTGCTCACCACCTTCCCGAGCTACCCGCACGGCCGCATCTTCCCTGGCTGGCGGCAACGCTGGCGGCACACCGAGGCTGACGGCCCGGTCACCGTCCGGCGGGTCCCCGCCTATCCCAGCCACGACACGTCCGCCGCCCGGCGCGCGCTGAGCCACCTCTCCTTCGGGGCCAGCAGCGCGCTGGGCGGCGTCCGTTGGTTGGCCGGCGCCGACGTCACCTACGTCTACCACCCGCCGCCCACCTCGTTCGCCGCGGCGGCGATCGCCCGCGCGGCCCGGCGTACGCCGATCGTGCTCCACGTGCAGGACCTGTGGCCGGAGTCCGTGCTCGGGTCGGGCATGGCGCCGACCGGCCGGGCCGGCCGGTCGTTGCAGCGGGGGATCGCCGCGCTGATGCGCGCGACGTACCGCCTGGCCAGCGCCGTCGTGGTGATCTCGCCGGCGATGGCCGATCTGGTGGTGGCCCGTGGCGCGGACCCGGCCCGGGTCCGGGTGGTGTGGAACTGGACCGACGACGCGCTGTTCCGGCCGGTGCCGGCCACCGACGCGGCCCGCGCGGCGCTCGGCCACCGTGGACGCTGCACGGTGATGTTCGCCGGCAACATCGGCCTGTTGCAGGGCATCGAGACGGCGATCCGGGCGGCGGCCGCCGCCCGCGACCGGATCGACCTGGTGCTGGTCGGCTCCGGCGCGGACGAGGACGCCGCCCGGCGGCTCGCCGCAGACCTCGGCGCCGACAACGTCCGCTTCGTCGGCCGGCGCCCGGCCGAGCAGATGGCCGAGCTGTACGCCGCCGCGGACTGGCAGCTCGTCTGCCTGCGCGACCTGCCCGCGTTGCGCGGCAGCATCCCGTCGAAGCTGCAGGCCGCCCTGGCCTGCGGCGCCCCGGTGATCGCCTCCGTGGGCGGCGACGCCGCGGCCCTGGTCCGCTCGACCGGCGTCGGGCTGGTCTCCCCGCCGGGGGACTGGCAGGCGCTCGCCGCGCGGTTCTCCGTCGCGGCGGCCGAGTCCGCGGCGGCGCGGGCGGAGCTGGGTCTGCGGGCCCGGCGCGTCTATCAGGAGCGCATGTCGCTGCGGGTGGGCGTGGACCAGTTCGAGGACATCATGAGCAAGCTGGCAGCAGAGAGAGGACGGGCATGACCCGGATCATGACGGTGGTCGGCACCCGACCCGAGATCATCCGGTTGTCCCGGGTGATCGCCCGGCTCGACGACACGGTGGACCACCTGCTGGTGCACACAGGGCAGAACTGGGACAGCACCCTCTCCGACGTCTTCTTCAAGGAGCTGCGGCTGCGCGAGCCGGACCGGTTCCTGCGGGTGGACACCTCGTCGCTCGGTCGCGTGCTGGGCGGCGTGCTGGTCGGCATGGAGGCGGCCATCACCGAGAAGCGGCCGGACGCGCTGCTCGTGCTCGGCGACACCAACAGCTGCATCGCCGCACTGATGGCCCGGCGGATGCGGGTGCCGGTCTACCACATGGAGGCCGGCAACCGCTGCTTCGACCTGAACGTCCCGGAGGAGACGAACCGGCGGCTGGTCGACCACGTCGCCGACTTCAACCTGGTCTACACCGAGCACGCCCGGCGCAACCTGCTGGCCGAGGGGCTGCACCCGCGCCGGATCCTGCACACCGGCTCGCCCATGCGGGAGGTGCTGGAGCACTACCGGTCGGACATCGCCGCGTCGGCGGTCCTGCGCCAGCTCGACCTCGCGCCCGGCCGGTACTTCGTGGTCAGCGCGCACCGCGAGGAGAACGTCGACCAGCCGGCCCGCCTCCAGCGTCTGCTCGACTGCCTCAGGGCGGTCCGTGACCGGTGGGGGTATCCGGTGCTGGTCTCCACGCACCCGCGTACTCGCAAGCGGTTGGAGGCGTTGGCGCCGGACGCGACCGCCCTGGAGGGGATCGCGTTCCACGAGCCGTTCGGCCTCTTCGACTACGTGCACCTCCAGACCAGGGCCTACTGCACGCTCTCCGACAGCGGCACGATCAGCGAGGAGGCCGCGATCCTCGGCTTCCCCGCCGTGACGCTGCGCGAGTCGATCGAGCGTCCCGAGGCGTTGGACGCCGGCGGGATCATCATGACCGGGCTCGACCCGCAGGGCGTGGTCGAGGCGGTCGAGGTGACCGTGGACCAGGTCGCCGCCCAGGGGGTGCCGTGCCCGGTCGACTACCGGGTCCCGGACACCTCCCGTCGCGTGGTCGACTTCGTCCTCTCCACCGTTCGGCGGCACCACGACTGGGCGGGCATCCGCCGCTGAGGTACGACAGGGCCGGCGACCGGAGCTCCGGTCGCCGGCCTTCTCGTGCCCCGTCCCGACAGGACCGCCGCGGGCCCGTAGTAGGCCTAGACGTCTGGACGCCGCCGACCCGGCTGGGTCGGCGGCGTCCACGGGGAGACTTCAGCGGGACAACGGAACCTGCACCGAGGCGGCGTGGACAGGTCCGGTCGGGTGGGCACAGAGCTGGGCGAGCTGGGCGACGACCTTCTCGGGGTCGTCGTACGGGTCGAGGCCGCTGACCTCCATCGGGTCCAGCGCGGGCACCGCCACGTGCGAGACCAGCGGGTGCAGCGGCCGGGTGTCGACCTCCCCGGTACCGAGGAGGTCCTCGTGCAGCTTCTCGCCGGGCCGCAGCCCCGTGTAGACGATC
This sequence comes from Micromonospora sp. NPDC023814, assembly GCF_040639595.1. Lineage (NCBI taxonomy): Bacteria > Bacillati > Actinomycetota > Actinomycetes > Micromonosporales > Micromonosporaceae > Micromonospora > Micromonospora sp. NPDC023814. The sequence continues at coordinate 6,195 of NZ_JBFAAF010000010.1, read as the reverse complement.
GGCACGCTGCTGTCCGCCTGCTCGGCCATCTGCCGCGCCAGGTCGGCGATGCGGACCGGTTCGCCCATGTCCAGCACCAGCGCCTCCCCGTCGCGGCCGATCTCGGCGGCCTGCAACACCAGGTGCACCGCCTCCTGCACCGTCATCAGGTAGCGGGTCACCTCGGGGTGCGTGACGGTGAGCGGTCGGCCCAGCTCGATCTGCCGTTGGAACGCCGTCACCACCGAACCACGGCTGCTCAACACGTTGCCGAAGCGGACGCTGAGGAAGGTGCCGGGGAAGCGGGAGGCGGCGTGCGCGGTCAGCCGTTCGGTGATCCGCTTCGAGTAGCCGAGGACGCTGATCGGGTCGGCCGCCTTGTCGGTGGAGATGTTGACGAACCGGGCGACGTCGCGGCAGGCGTCGAGCACGGAGAGCGTGCCCCAGACGTTCGTCTTCACCGCCTCGCCGGGGTGCCGCTGGAGCAGCGTGAGGTGCTTCAGCGCGGCGGCGTGGAAGATGACCTCCGGCCGGCGCTCGCGGATGATCCGTCGGATCCCCTCGTCGTCCCGAAGGTCGGCGAGGATCAGCTCGGGACCGTCCAGCAGGGCCCGCCCGGCCAGTGACATCTGGAGGGCGTGCAGGGCCGACTCGTCGCGGTCGAGCATCATCAGCTCGCCCGGGTCCGCCTTCATCACCTGCCGGCACAGCTCCGAGCCGATGGAGCCGCCGGCGCCGGTGACCAGGATCCGTCGGCCGGTGAGCCCGCTGGTGCTCATCGGCATGTCGGCCACCACCTGCCGGCGCCCGAGCAGGTCGCCGATCTGCACGTCGCGGACGTCGGTGACGGCGATCCGGTGGTCGACGAGGTCCCGGACGGGGGGCAGCACCTTGAACGCCGCCCCGGTCCGCAGCGTGGCCTCCCGGATCTGCCGGATCAGCGCGGCGTCGGCGTTCGCGACGGAGAAGATCACGGTCGTCGCACCGGTACGCCGGACGGCCTCCGCGACGTCCCGCCGGCCGCCGAGCACGCGTACTCCGCCGATGCGCAGGTCCCGCTTGTCGGGGTCGTCGTCGAGGGCGCCCACGGGCCGGTACCGCCCGCGTGGGTCGCTGAGCATGGCCCGCAGCAGTCCCTGCCCGGCGTCGCCGAGCCCGAACAGCAGCACCGGGTTCGAGGACCGGACGTCCGGTCGCATGGCGAGGTCGCGGCGATGCCGGTAGGTGAACCGGGCGGCGAGCATGAACAGCAGCGCCAGGGCACCCCCGACCAGCGGGGCGCTCGCCGGCACCGGCCGTACGCCGGCCGGGAGCAGCCCGACCAGCAGGATCGCGGCGGTGGTGGCCGCGGTGCCGGCGACCCCCTGCACCTCCTGGAGGCTGCCCAGCGGGTGGCGTCCGGAGTAGATCCGGCGCACCGCCGCGACGGCCACGTGCACGACGGCGGCGAGGGCGCCGCAGGCGACGGCGCGCGCGAGCTGGTCGGACGTCAGGTCGAACTCGTAACGAAACCAGACCGCGGCGACGAACCCGCAAACCCAGGCGGTGCTGTCGGTGGCGAGAAATCCGATGGTCCGGCGGCGCGCCCTGGACCGGTGTGACCCCTGATCGCTGAGTCGGGTCGTCTCTGTCTCCGGCGGCATATGTGCTCCCTGTCCGTCTCCGACCGCTTCCGCCGCGGGGCGGAAGGAGCTTTGAGCTCCTTTAGTTGATACATGTCCGAAAGCGATGTTTGGGGGTTTTCAGGTTTGATGACCGAATTCTGCCCAAGGAGTCGAGGTCGTGTCGGGTCAACGGGCGGGTACGCCCTTGACGACGACGCCGTCCGGCACGTCCCGGACGACGCAGGCGCCAGCTCCGACGGTGCTGTGCCGGCCCACCCGCAGGCCCTGCAACACGGCTGCGGTCGTGCCGACGAGCACCCCCTCCGCCAGGTGGCAGTCGCCGGAGACGGCGGCGAGTGGGTTGACCGACACGAAGTCGGCGAGGGTGCAGTCGTGGCCGACGGTGGCGTTCTGGTTGAGGTGCACGTGCCGGCCGACGGTGACGTTCGTGGTGACGCGTGCCCCGGCGAAGGCGACGAAGCCGGGACCGTGCACGGTGTCCGGCCCGATCGTCGCCGCCGGGTGCACGAGGCTCGCCGCCGGCACGCCGTACGCGTCGACGCGCCCCGCGACGGCCCGCCGGACGCGCGGGTCGCCGATGCCGATGACGTGGTGCGTTTCCGGGGGTGCGTCGCGCAGCCAGGCGACTCCGCCGAGGTAGGGGACGTCGAGCCGCTGCACCCGCTTCAGGTTCTCCTCGGACGGGCGGTCGTCGACGAACCCGAGGAGCCGCCAGCGCCGCCGACCGGCTGCGGCGTCCGTCGCCCGGGCGATCGTCAGGATCTCCCGGCCGTGGCCACCGCAGCCGACGACCACCAGGGGAATCGTCACGCCGTCGACGCCCCCGCCCGCACCGTCAGGAACTCGTCCACGGCGGCGAGGACGCGGCCGATCTGCGCCTCGTCAAGGACGCTGCCGCTCGGCAGGGCCAGCCCGTCGGCGAACAACCGCTCCGCCACGCCGGTGACGAGACGCTCGGCGGCGGCGTACGCCGGTTGCAGGTGCATCGGTTTCCAGACCGGTCGGGTCTCGATGTCCCGCAGGGCCAGGTGGGCCGCCAGGTCGGCGGCCCGCCACCCGGACCGATCCGGATCGACCACGATGGTCGTCAGCCAGCAGTTGGAGCCCGCGTCCTCCATGCCGATCAGGCGTACGCCGGGGACCGGGGCGAAAAGCTTGGCGTACCGGTCGCGAAGCTGCCGGCGCCGGGCGATCATCCCGTCCAGCCTGACGAGCTGGGCGCGGCCGAGCGCGGCGAGCAGGTTGCTCAGCCGGTAGTTGTAGCCCGTCTCGCGGTGCTCGTAGTGCGGCGTCGGTTCGCGGGCCTGGGTCGCGAGGTGACGGGCCCGGGCCAGCAGGGCCGTGTCGTCGGAGACGAGCATGCCGCCGCCCGACGTGGTCATGATCTTGTTGCCGTTGAAGGAGAGGATGCCCGCCTGGCCGAAGGAGCCGGCGGGCCGGCCGCGATGGGTGGCGCCGAGGGCCTCGGCGGCGTCTTCGACGATCGGGACGCCCGCCGCGTCGCAGACCGGCAGCAGCGCGGTGTAGTCGACGCAGCTGCCGAAGAGGTCCACCGGGACGACCGCCCCGACACGCTGGCCCCGGAAGGTCAGGTTTCGGATCAGCTCGGCGACGAGGGTGACGTCGACGTTGCCGGTGTGCGGGTCGCAGTCGACGAAGACCGGTCGGGCGCCGGCGTACCGGACCGCGTTCGCGGTCGCCACGAACGTCAGCGTCGGCACGATGACGGCGTCCCCGGGCCCGACCCCCACCCCGAGCAGCGCCAGGTGCAGCGCGGCCGTGCCGGAACTCACGGCAACGGCCCCGCGGGTGCCCACCCGCGCAGCGACCTCGCACTCGAACGCGTCGAGGTCCGGCCCGACGGGCGCGACCCAGCCGGACCGCAGGGCCGCGACGACGTACGACTCCTCCAGCGGCCCGACGTCGGGCGGGGACAGGTGGATCGTCCGGCTCATCGGCCACCTCCAGCGGGAACGGTCAGGTTGGCCTCCCGGCCTGGCACGGCGGGAACGGGCGAGGGCGTGCCGAGGAACTCGGGCGCGGTGGCCGAGCCCGCCGCGGAGATCCCCTCGCGGCGCAGCACGGTGCGGACGGTCGCGGCGAGGATCGACAGGTCCAACCGCAGGCTGCGGTGGTCGACGTACCAGACGTCAAGGTCCAGCTTCTCCCCCCAGCCCAGGCTGTTGCGTCCACGTATCTGGGCCAGCCCGGTGACGCCCGGCCTGACCTCGTGCCGGCGGGCCTGGGTGGGGGAGTAGCGCGGCAGGTACTCGGTGAGCAGGGGGCGGGGGCCGACCAGGCTCATGTCGCCGCGCAGCACGTTCCACAGCGTCGGCAGTTCGTCCAGGCTGGTGGAGCGCAGGAACCGCCCCAGCGGCGTCAGCCGGTCCCCGTCGCGTACCCGTCCCCGCCGCGGATCGGGCGGGAGCATGGTGCGGAACTTGACCAGCTCGAACACCTGGCCGTGCCGGCCGGCACGGGGCTGCCGGAACAGCACCGGCCGGCCGAGCCCCGTGGCCACCAGCGCCGCCACCACGAGGACGAGCGGCGCGGTCAGCACCAGCAGCACCACGGCTGCCGCCAGGTCGATGGCCCGCTTGAGGCCCTCCGGTCGGGGCCGCTCCGCCAGATCCCCCGGCGCGTTCACGGAACCATGCACGCTGTCGACCTCCCAGCCAATCGAGTCATCATGGAACAGACAGGTTGTATCAGGCATGAAAGCGTCAAGAGGCCAGAATCGCGACACCAGGTTCTGATCCCGACAGGTCAACCGCCCAACCGTCCGACAGGACTCGGCCGGCTACCAAGACGTGACCTTCCGTCCGGCCCGACCGGCAGTAGAGTGCCCGACCGTCGACAGGGCGAGGGGGAGGGCCGTGCTGCACCTGAGGGTGATCGCCCCACCGGACCAGTCCGCCGCGGTGGCCGAGCTGCTGGCCGCCGACTGCGGGGTGACCCATCTGGCCGTGCTCGCCGGCGCCGCCCGCCAGCCCGAGGGCGACCTCATCCTCTGCGACGTGGTCCGGGAGAGCGCCGACGGCGTGCTGCGCGACCTGCGGCAGCTCGGCGTGGAGGCACGTGGGGCCATCGCGGCCGACGACGTGGAGCTGGCCATCTCCGCGGCGGCGGACCGGGCGGCCCGGACGGCGCCCGGCAGCGGCGCGGACGCGGTGGTCTGGGACGAGATCGCCGCCAAGACCGGCGAGCAGACGGAACTGTCCGCCACCTACCTCGTGCTGATCACCGTCGCCACCATGCTCGCCGGCATCGGCGTCCTGCTCGACCAGCCGATCCTCATCGTCGGCGCGATGGTCGTCGGTCCCGAGTTCGGCCCCCTGGCCGCGCTCTGCGTGGCGCTGCTGCGCCGCAGGCTGCCGGTCATCACCCGGTCGGTGCAGGCGCTGGTGGTCGGCTTCCTCGTCGCCATGGTGGTCACCGTGCTCAGCACCTGGGCGCTGACCGCCGCCGGCCTGGTCGACCGCGGGATGCTGCTGGCCGATCGCCCGCTCACGGACTTCATCTGGCGGCCGGACGCGCTCTCCTGGGTGGTCGGCCTGCTCGCCGGTGTGGCCGGCATGCTCTCGCTGACCTCGAAGAAGTCCGGCAGCCTGGTCGGGGTGCTGATCTCGGTGACCACGGTGCCGGCGGCCGCGAACGTGGCCGTCGCCGCCGCGTACGGCGTCTGGCACGAGGCGGCCGGCTCGGCCCTCCAGTTGGTGATCAACCTCTGCGCGATCGTGCTCGCCGGCCTGGTCACGCTGGTGGTGCAGCAGTCGTGGTGGTGGTACCTGGCCCGGCGCGGCCCCGGGCACCGGCCCGGCCGGGCCCGTCGCTGACCCCCGTCAGGGCCCCTCGTCACCGCCGTTCAGCCGGCGGGTGAGCAGCGTTCGTAGCGGGATGGACTCGCCGTCCCGGCCACCCGCGCCGACGACCAGCGGCGGCGGGCTGGGCTGCGGCTCGGCCCCGAGCAGTCGGGCGCGCAGGCTGCCCGACACGGTCAGCAGGTGGAACCGCCCGTCCACGTCGACCGCCCGGGTCCGGGCCCGGTCGACGTACCAGCCGCGCAGCCGCGTCCGGTAACGGCCGCGACCGTCGTAGGCCCGGGCCGTGAGCCGCTCCGTCGGCAGCCCGCGCCGGATCGCCTCGGCGACGAACCAGGCCACGAGTTCCGCCGCCTCCGCCTGCTCGGCCGCCCGGCGCCGCTCGTCGGCCGCCGCGTGCGCCCGCACCGCCCGTCGCTGCCGCTCCCGCCACTCCAGGCCGTCGCCCTCGTCCACGACCGCGACGGTACGCCGCACCGCCCGCCCCCGGTACCAGTGGCTCCCGCGCCGCCGCGCCCGAGTCGTGGTGCGGGGCGGCCAGACGGCGTTCTGCTGCGTGCCCGTCGCCCGGGTTCTTGCCGGCCCTGTTCCCGGCGCCGGACCCGGCCGTCCGCTGATCTCGGGCAGCGGTCGCCACCGGCTGCACCGGCCGGCCTCGGGTCCGCCGGCCTCGGGCCCAGCGGATCCTGATGCGGGCGAAGAAGGGCCCGTTCGACGTCTACACCCCCGAGGAGGCCTACGAGGGGAACTGGATCGGCGAGAACAACGGC